>JAYGEF010000266.1:0-3114 GCA_046582535.1 Alphaproteobacteria bacterium | reverse complement strand
CAGTATCTTTGAATGGTCACGAACCAATCTGACTTACACCTTTAATATTTGCTGGGGTGGCCAGGCGGCGCTGTAGCATTTCTACGGGATTCCCAAATACGCCATGGACCAGAAGTTGTCCGGGATTTTCGAACACCGGGTGTTGACACCTGACTCGGCGCTTGTGCGAGGTTTCAACGACCGTTTCGGCGTGCCGGTATCGCGCTATACCGAGACCCGCCGGGCCGACATCGATGCGGTACCCGGGCTGGTGGTCCTTGCCGAATCCGACGCCGCCGGGCTGTGCCTGATCGAGGATCGCAATCTGGGCAACGTCTACATGTTCAATCACCTGGAATACGACACCGATACCCTGGCCGACGAATATCATCGTGATATCAAGGCCGGGCGTGGTGATGTCCATGTGCCGGACAATTATTTTCCCGGTGATGATCCAGCCACCGCGCCGCTTAATTCATGGCGCGGTCATGGCCACTTGCTTTACGCCAACTGGATCAACGCCGTGTATCAGAAGACGCCGGCCGACATTGCCGCGATCGGTTCTGAAGCGGCGACGCCCGAGGCGGCCCGTCGCAAGTCCGCCACCGCTTGAGCGTCGGCGCTCTATCTGTTCAATGTGACCCGATGATGCGCCGGCGCCGCGCCGCCCATGATTCGCTGGTAGCGCTTGCGTTGTCGTTCAGGATTGGCGGCGTAGACCTGTTTTGACGCTTCGATGATCACGACACCAGCGAACGGCAGGTTCCAACGCTCACCAATGCTTTCCCAGGCCCCGGCGGCGCGCAGCATCACCGGTGACGCGCTTGGCGGCAGGTAAAGCGCGGTTTCCGTATTCAGCGGCAGGAATAGGCTTTCTCGCAGCAGACGCGACAATTGTGGCGGGCTGAACGGGTGGCCATGGCCGAACGGCGTGCGTTCGAGCCGGGCCCATATACCGCGCCGGTTGGGCACCACGACCAGCAGCCGGCCGCCGCTGGCGAGGACGCGCCAGACCTCGCGCAGCATGGGCCGCAATTGCTCGCTCGATTCCACCGCATGAACCAGCAGCACCCGATCCATCGAGCCATCGGGCATGGGCAATTCGGTTTCGTCAGCCAGGGTCACCAGGCGGGGTTCGTCGCCCGGCCATGCCATCACCCCCTGGGACGCCGGCATGACAGCCACCACCCGCTCGGCCTCATCCCGGAAGGACCGCAAATAGGGCGTGGCAAAGCCGAGACCCAACACCGAAAGGCCGCGTACGTCGGGCCACAGGCTCCGCAGCCGGCGGCGAACCATGCGCCGCGCCACCTGGCCCAGGCGGCTGGCGTAGAAGCCGTTGATATCGGTAATGTCTTGCCACATAAGGCGATAATGGTAGCACAGTGACGCGTGTCGCGTGTCGCGTGGCGATGACGCTGGCGTCGCTGGATGTTATGCTGCGCCAGCCTGGCCGCCCCGGCCATCACAGCGAATCGGAACCGAGTTTATGAAACTGCACTATTCCGCCACCTCTCCCTATGTTCGCAAGGTCGTGGTTGTCGCCGCCGAGACCGGGCTGAGCGACCGCATCGAATGGGTGATGCCCGCGACCGCCGGCGCCGCCGCCATCGCAACGGTGAACCCCCTGGCCAAAGTTCCGGCGCTTATTACCGACCATGGCGATGCCTTGTACGACAGCCCGGTCATCTTCGAATATCTGGACAGCCTCCATGATGGCGAAAAAATATTCCCCGCGGGCGGCGATGCGCGCTGGAACGCTCTGCGACTCCAGGCGCTTGGTGACGGCGTTCTCGATGCCGGACTGCTGATTGTCATGGAAGGACGCCGGGAAATAGAAGTTGAACGCTCGGCCAGGTTCGTTGACTTTCAGAAGCGCAAAATCGCATCCGCCCTCGATGCTCTCGAGACCGAAGCGTCCGGCCTTGGCGACGGTCCCGATATAGGAACGATCACCGTGGGTTGCGCCCTGGGCTATGTCGACTTTCGTCTAGGCGACCTGGCGTGGCGCTCGACGTGGCCCGCCTTGGCGGCATGGTTTGAAGGCCAGACCAAGCGGCCCGCCATGGCGGCATCGGCTCCCAAGGACCCGGGCTGAGGCGCCGCTAACCCCATGGCTGGTGCCGGATATCGCGAATTACGCTCGCCCGAGGTGGTCTTGGGCCTGTTGCGGTTTGTCGATGCGGTTGTGGTGGCGATTGCCGCCGCGCTCGCCTTTTGGGCCCGGCACGGTCACGTTGATGCGCCGTTCGTCTATATCGTGGTGACGTTGGTTGGCGTGGTTCTCATCGCCAACGCGCTTCACGCCAGCAAGCTCTATGTCTTCGAGTCCCTCATGGCCCTGACCAGCCAGGGCCATAAATTGTCTCTGGTGTTGCCGGTGGTGTTCCTAATGCTGCTGGCGCTGGGTTTCTTCACCAAGACGACCGATCAGTTGTCACGTATCTGGTTGGTGACCTGGTTCGCATTTTCCGCCGGCGGTTTGATCGGCCTGCGAGTGATATTGGTGCTGCAACTGGCGTCGTGGCAGCGCCGGGGTTGGCTGACCCGCAATCTGGTTATCGTCGGCGCCGGGGAGACCGGCCAGCGTCTGGTTCATCATCTCGATGCCATGGGTGACCCGACATTGAAAATCCTTGGCCTGTTCGATGACCGGCGCACCCGCGTTCCGGCCGAGGTCGGGGGCTATGGTGTTCTTGGGGTGGTCGATGACATCGTGGCGTTCGTGCGGGACAACCGGGTCGATGAAATCATCATTGCCCTGCTGTGGACCAACAAGCCACGGCTTGTGGCGTGCATGGACAAGCTCAAGACCGTGCCCATGACCGTGCGCCTGTGCCCCGACACCCTTGCTATAACCGCAGTGTCAGCCACATCGGCGGCGTGCCCATGTTCAATCTGTGGGAGCCGCCGCTGTCCAGCTGGAGCGTGGTGGTCAAGGCGGCCGAGGATCGGATACTGGCGACTCTGATCCTGTTGCTTGCCTTACCGACCTTGCTGACCATCGCGGCCCTGGTCAAACTCGACAGCAGCGGCCCGGTATTGTTCCGCCAGCGCCGTTTCGGCTTCAAGAACGACGTTTTCACAGTGCTGAAGTTCCGTTCCATGGCGGCCGATGCGGATCGTGACGGGACT
>JAYGEF010000352.1:0-9355 GCA_046582535.1 Alphaproteobacteria bacterium | reverse complement strand
TCGCCGTCGAGCACCAGGGGGCCGCCACCTTGAGCGGGCCGCAGCTCAAACCGGGATTTGACCCGGGTGGCCTCATCGCCAAGGTCGAAATCAAGCGCCACGCTGTCGATGGTGTAGGCGGGCGGCTGGTAATTCGCCAGGCGAATAGTCTTGGGCTGAACGGTGGACATGGTCGCTCCCTGAATTACTGTTGCGAGAACTATAATCACCCGGACAAATTACCCCAGCAATTTCGTTGCCCGCGCCCCTGGCCGCCCCGTATGTTCTGGGTCACTGAATTCAACGGAGGCACCATGGCCGACGACACCATTGAGCGACCCTATCTTCTTTTCCTCGGCACCGCGCCCAGCAACCTGTGGGCCAAGACCGCCCATGGGGTCGCCCATTGGCGGCCCGAGTGGTGCGTCGGCCAGTTCGGCCTGCCCGGTTGCGAGGCTGACGTCGGCCTCGAGAGCATGGGCATCGAGGCGGCGGTCGAGCGCGGCGCCGAAACCCTGGTCATCGGCGTGGCGCCCCACGGTGGCATCCTGCCAACCGATTGGTGCGACACCCTCATTGCGGCGCTGGCGGCCGGACTCGATATCGCCGCCGGGCTCCACACCCGCCTGATCGACGTGCCCGAAATCGCCGCCGCCGCCGACGCTCATGGCCGCCGCCTGATCGATGTTCGCCATCCCAATCGCGACTTCGATCTGGCCGGGCCCGAGCGTCGAACCGGCAAGCGATTGCTCACGGTCGGCACCGACTGCTGCGTCGGCAAGATGTTCGCGGCCCTGGCCATCGAGCGTGAAATGCGCGCCCAGGGCATGAACGCCGACTTCCGGGCCACCGGCCAGACCGGCATCTTCATCGCCGAA
Organism: Alphaproteobacteria bacterium; assembly: GCA_046582535.1. GTDB lineage: Bacteria > Pseudomonadota > Alphaproteobacteria > JAAXGF01 > JAAXGF01 > JAYZAP01. Next base: position 8,498 of record JAYGEF010000352.1, on the reverse strand, counting down.
CGCGGCATTTCCGTGGACGCGGTGGTATCGGACTTCCTGTCCGGCGCGGCGGCATGGCTGACGCCCCCTAACGATGCGGACCATTGGGACGTGGTCGAGGGCCAGGGCTCGCTGTTCCACGTGTCCTATGCCGGGGTCAGCCTCGGCCTGCTCCACGGTAGCCAGCCCGACGCGTTGGTGCTGTGCCACGACGCCGGGCGCGACTGGAACGACGATTTCCCCGAGGTCAAACTGCCAAGCTTGGAAGACTGCGCCGCCGCCAACCTGGCCGCCGCCCGGATTTCCAACCCGGACGTTCGCCTCGCCGGCATCGCCCTCAATACGTCAGCCCTGGCACCGGACGAGGCCAAGCGCGTTCTCGCCGACGCCGAGGATCGCATGGGCGTTCCTTGCGCCGATCCGGTCGCCACCGGGGTTGGGAACATTGTCGAGGGATTACAGTAAAACCATGCGCACCGTGACCGTACGATCCGAATCCTGGCCCGTCACCGTTCCCTTCGTCATATCCAAGGGCGCCTGGACGGCCGCCGAGGTTGTGGTTGTCGAACTGCGCCAGGACGGCATGGTCGGTCGCGGCGAATGCGAACGCACCGACGCCCTTGAGGACTACCCCGACGTGGTCGCCGCCATCGATGCCATGCGCGGCGCCATCGAGGACGGTGCCAGCCGCCTCGACCTGCAAAGCCTGATGCCAACTGGCAGCGCCCGCAACGCCATCGACTGCGCCCTGTGGGACCTGGAGGCCAAGATCGCCGGCCAGCCGGTCTGGCAACTCGCCGACCTCGGCCCGCCGGTGTCCGCCGTCACCGTCTTGACCATCAGCCTGGGCAAGCCGGCGGACATGGCCGCCGCCGCCACGCGCGCCGCCGACCGCCCGGTTCTCAAACTCAAGCTTGGTGGCGAAGGCGACATCGAGCGGGTCCGCGCCGTGCGCGCGGCGGCGCCCAACGCCCGGCTGTCGGTCGATGCCAACGAGGCCTGGACCACCGACATGGTGCTGCCCTACATCGACGCCATGGCCGAACTCGGGGTCGAGATGGTCGAGCAACCCCTGGCCTTTGCCGACGAGGGCTACCTGCGGACCATCGAGCGGGCCCTGCCGGTGGCCGCCGACGAGAGCTGCCGCGACCTGAGTTCGCTCGAGCGCATCAAGGGCTGCTACGACCTGATCAACATCAAGCTCGACAAGACCGGCGGCCTGACCGAAGCCATCGCCCTAGCCAAAGCCGGCCGCGACGCCGGTCTCGGCATCATGCTGGGCTGCAACCTGGGCACCTCCCTGGCCATGGCGCCGGCCATGTTGCTGGCCGGACAGGCCCGTTTCATGGACCTCGACGGTCCGCTGCTGCTGGCCAAGGACCGCGATCCCGGCCTGACCTTCGAGGGCAGCACCATCCATCCCCCCGATCCCGCCCTATGGGGCTAAGGAGAGCGACCATGAGCGACAATCACGCCCCTGTATTGCAGCGCGCCGCCGAGCTTGCCACCGCGTTCCTCGACCAGTTGCCCGAGCGTCCGGTCGGACCGCCGGTTGATTACGCCGCCATGGCGGCGGCTTTGGAGCGGCCCCTCGCCGATGATGGCGCCGACCCGGTGGCAGTGATCGAGGACATGGCGGCGGACGCCGACCCCGGCATCGTCGCCACCGTCGGGCCGCGTTACTTCGGCTTCGTTCATGGCGGCGCGGTGCCCGCCGGGGTCGCGGCCGACTGGCTGGCCACGACTTGGGACAATACCGCCGGCATGTATATCGGCTCACCGGCCGCCGCCGTTATCGAGCAGGTCGCCGCCGGCTGGCTGCGCGAGCTGTTCGGCCTGACCGGCCACGGCCGCGATATCAGCACCGGCTTCACCACCGGCTGCAACATGGCCAACTTCACCGGCCTGGCGGCGGCGCGTCACGCCCTGCTGGCGCGGCACAATTGGGATGTCGAGACCCAGGGCCTGTTCGGCGCCCCCGAACTCAACGTGGTGGTCGGGGCCGAGGCCCACGGCTCGATCTTCGCTGCCCTGCAGATGCTCGGCCTGGGGCGCGAGCGGGTCACCCGCATCGACGCCGACGACCAGGGCCGCATGCGCGTCGATGCCCTGGAGGCAGCGCTGGCCCGCCTCGACGGCCCGACGGTGGTCTGTGTCCAGGCCGGCAACGTCAATACCGGCGCCTTCGACCCATTCGTTCCCATCATCGCGGCCTGCCACGCCCGCGATGCCTGGGTCCATGTGGACGGCGCCTTCGGCCTGTGGGTTACCGCAACAAACGATCTGCGCCATCTCGCCGAGGGTGTCGAGAAAGCCGACTCCTGGGCCGCCGACGCGCACAAGTGGCTCAACGTGCCCTACGACTCCGGTATCGTCATGACCGCCCACCGGGAAGCCCACGAAGCCGCCATGACCATCAGCGGCGCCTATCTGGTCAAGGACGAGGACGGCGACCGCGACCGCAGCAACTGGGTGCCGGAAGCCTCGCGGCGGCTGCGCGGCGCCGCCATCTACGCCACCATTCGAACGCTGGGGCGCAACGGCATCGCCGCCATGATCGATGGCTGTTGCGGCCATGCCCGGCGGCTGTCCGAGCGGCTTGGCGCTGAGCCCGGCATTGATATCCTCAACGACGTGGTGATCAACCAGGTCATGGTGCGCTTCGGTGATCCAAGCGACGACAGCAACGCGGCGACCAACGCCTTCACCCGCCGGGTCATCGCCGCGGTGCAGCGCGACGGCACCTGCTGGATGGGCGAGACCACTTGGCGCGACCAGGTCGCCATGCGGGTCTCGGTATCCAACTGGCGGACCAGCGCCGACGACATGGAACGCTCCATCGACGCGGTCCTGGCCTGTTACGAAGCGGAAAGGGCCGCCTCATGATCGACAATAGCGCGCTTCCCGACGGCGCCCAGGTCGGCGCCGAAATCATGGCCCGGGCCGACGCCATCGCGGTCCACAACGAAGGCGCCCAGGGGGTCACCCGGCGCTTTCTATCGCCGCAGCACCGCGGCGCCGCCGACATGATTATCGGCTGGATGCGAGACGCCGGCATGGACAAGGTGTGGCTCGACGACGCCGGCAACGTGGTCGGCCGCTACGAAGGCACCGAGCCCGGTCTGCCGGCGCTTATCACCGGCTCCCACCAGGACACGGTCAGCGAGGGCGGCCGCTACGACGGCATGCTGGGCGTGCTGACCCCGATCGCCTGCGTCGCCGCCATGAGCGAACGCGGCGAACGCCTGCCCTACGCCATCGAGGTGGTCGCCATCGGTGACGAGGAAGGCCTGCGCTTCAATACCGGTCTGTTCGGCAGTCAGGCCCTGGCCGGTATTCTCAAGCCCGGCGAGCTGGACAAACAGGATAGCGACGGCGTTACCGTGGCCCAGGCGCTGCTCGACTTCGGCCTTGATCCCGATGCCATCCCGGCGGTGGCGCGCCGCCCCGAGGACGTGCTGGCCTACGTGGAACTCCATATCGAGCAGGGCCCGATCCTCGAGGCCGAGGGCCTGGCCATGGGGGTGGTCACGGGGATCACCGGCAGCATCAACCTCACGGTCACTATCGACGGAGTCGCCGGCCACGCCGGCACAGTGCCCATGACCCGGCGCAACGACGCCCTGGCCGCCGCCGCCGAAGCCATCCTGGCGGTGGAACGCAATTGCTCGGGCGAGGACGGACTTGTCGGCACGGTCGGCACCATCTCGGTCGGCCCCGACGCCACCAACGTGATTCCCGGCGTGGTCCGGTTCTCGGTCGACCTGCGATCGGGCGACGCCGGTCTGCGGGCATCGGCCCTGGCCGGTATCGAGGCCGACATCGCCGACATCTGTGCCCGACGCGAGGTCACCGCCCATATTGAAAACCACGGCGAGTCCATGGGCTGCACCTGCTCGCCTTGGATCATGGATCAACTCGAAGCGGCGGTGGTCGATGAGGGCATCCCACCGCGCCGGTTGTTCAGCGGCGCCGGCCACGACGCCCAGGCCATGGCCGAATTGACCGACGTGGGCATGCTGTTCCTGCGCTGCGATGCCGGCGTCAGCCACAACCCGGACGAGGCCATCAGCGCCGCCGATGCCGGCACCAGCGTGCGGGTCATGCTACGATTTCTGCGGGCCTTCAATAAGCAAAACGCCCTCGAAAACGATGGTGTTTAACTTATAAATATCAGATACTTGAATCTAGTTCTTCGAGTAATACTCAATGACCAGATTAGGCTCCATCTGCACCGGATAAGGCACTTCGGCGAATTCCGGCGTACGGATGAAGGTGCCGTTCATCTTGCGATGGTCAACGTCGAGATAGGCCGGCACGTCGCGCTCCGGCGAGTCGATGGCCTCGAGCACGATACCGATTTCCCGGGACCTCTCCTTGACCTCGATAACGTCGCCCTCGCGGACCCGGTAGCTGGGGATGTTGACCCGCTGCCCGTTGACCTTGATGTGGCCGTGATTGATGAACTGGCGTGCCGCGAATACCGTGGGCACGAACTTGAGCCGGTAGACCACCGCGTCGAGGCGACGCTCGAGCAGGCCGATCAGGTTCTCGCCGGTATCGCCGCGCACCCGCGCCGCCTCGGCATAGATCCGGCGAAACTGGCGCTCGGTGATGTTGCCATAGTAGCCACGCAGTTTCTGCTTGGCAGCAAGCTGAATGCCGTAATCGGTCGGCTTACGGCGCCGCTGGCCGTGCTGGCCGGGGCCGTATTCGCGCTTGTTGGTCGGGCTCTTGGGCCGACCCCACAGGTTGACGCCGAGCCGGCGGCAAATTTTGTACTTGGACGAGATGCGCTTGGTCATTCGCAGACCTTTTAAATCAACGGAAAATGCATGAGTGTCGCGGGAGGCCGTACTATACGAATCGCTCTCCCCTTGTCAATTCGATTCACCGGGTTTGGCGGCGTCCGAATTCACGCTATTTCGCATTATACTGCATATGGAGCAAGGGAGACCCGCGAATGACCGGTGCAAGCTACTCGGACCCCCGTCTTACCGCCGTCTATGACCCGCTGAACCCGGGCTCAACAGACAGGGATTTCTATGTCGCCCTGGCCGGGGATGAGGCCAAGACCGTGCTCGACATGGGTTGCGGCACCGGTCGGCTGGCCTGCGCTCTAGCCGCCCGTGGCCACCAGGCGACCGGGGCCGAGCCGGCGGCGGCCATGCTCGACATCGCCCGCCATCGTCCGGGCGGCGCGGCCGTGACCTGGATTGAGAGCGGCGCGGCCGAGTTGTCGGTGGCTGCGCGCTTCGACCTCATCATCATGACCGGCCATGTATTCCAGGTCTTTCTTGATGATGCCGAAGTGGTTTCGGTGCTTGGCAACCTGCGCCGCCATCTCGCGCCCGGCGGCCGAGTCGCCTTCGAGACCCGTAACCAGGCTGTGCAGGACTGGGATTCGTGGCGCCCGGCGCAAAGCTTTGAGATGATTGACGTTCCTGATGTCGGAATGGTCGGCTACCACTGCGATATCGCCTCACTCGACGGCCAGTCGCTGACCTTCGAGAGCCACTTCCGATTCGCCGCGGACGATATCGTGGTGGCGCCCCAGACGCTTCGATTTATGACCCAGGGCGAATTGGCGGGCTTGCTGTCGGACGCCGGCTATACGGACATCACCTGGTATGGCGACTGGGACAAATCTCCGCCCGGCCCCACCCAGCCGGAAATCATTGTCATCGCCGGCCAATGACCGATCCCGTAATTACCTTTCGTAAGGCAGGCCCGGCTGACAGCGCGACATTGCTTGGATGGCTCGACGAGCCCCATGTGCGCGCGTTCTGGGACCTCAGCGATGAAGGCCGCGGCAATATGCTGGCCTATCTTCAAGGAACCAAGGAAGTCTTCGACTACTGGGTCGGCGACATCGACGGGGCGCCATTTTGTCAGGTCATGACCACCGATGCCCGCGACGGTGAGCCACGCCACCTAACGCCCTTTATCTCACTCCACGGCGAGACCTGGACCATGGATTTCATGATTGGCGACCCAAGCCATGTGGGGCGCGGTCTGGCGGCGCCGACGCTGGCCGCCTTCGCGGAATTCGTCAAATTGGAGGAGCCGCGCTTGGCCTCACTGCTGATCGACCCCATGGCAACTAATACCAGGGCGATCCATGTCTACGAGAAAGCGGGTTATCGCAAGGTCATCGAGTTTTCCCCGCCGAGCGGTCCGTTCGCCGGAAAGCCGCATATCCTCATGTCTCTGACGCTGTAGCCGACTCAGCCCGTGGCGCTGTCGTCGACCGTATCGTCATCGCAGACGCGCTTACTTTGGCCCTCGAAGAGGACCTCGCGGCGGCGCCGGTCGGGGCCGAAATAGTCGCCGACACGAACGAACGACCGTGAGCTGTTGAGCACCGATATCAGACGCCCATAGACGTTGCGCGGCGATACCGGCTTGGCGAGAAACTCGTGCACACCGGCATCGCGGGCGGCCATGACGTGCTCTTTGTCCGCATGACCCGTAAGCATGATGATAGGGACGTAGGGATTGGGGCTGTCCTCGGCGGTACGAACCCTGGTGACAAAATCCAGGCCGCTATCCGGCGGCATTTCCCAGTCGACAAAGATCAGATCGATGGGATGAAGCGTGAGTTCACGGTAGGCGGCGTCAACCGTGCCGGCATCAAACACCGCGCTGACGCCAATGGCGCGCAGCACGCCCGCCAGCAGGGTCCGCATATAGGCGTTGTCGTCGATGACGAGAACGTTCAGTTGATCGATGCCCATGATCGGCATGGTCGCGCGTCTTTCTTTGGCCGGACATTTAAAATTCGGTGCAAATCAGCCCGCTTGCGTCCCGTCAATGGTGGCGCATTTGTCTTAACGATGGTTTAAGCCCGGCCACGTTGCTGCGCGCGCCATTTGCCGCCTTGACCTACGTCATGGCGAGACCGGCTCCCAAAGCCAATGATGAGGCCCATAGGGTTAGGTATTTCAGGAGGGCGGTGCCATGCCACTGGCTAATATTCTCGTTCACGTCGGCGGCGGCGGCGGCGCGCAGTCGAACGAGCGCCTCGACGCGGCCACGATTTTTGCCGGCAACCTTCAGGCTCACCTGACTGGTCTATATGTTCTGCCGGAGTTCGAAATCCCCGCGGTCGCTTACGCCTATGTGGGCAACGAGATTATCGAGCGCCAGCGGGAGCTCTCCGTGCAGGACGCCGCCAAGGCCGAAGCCGCCTTCCGGGTGCGCGCCGACGGCCAATCCCTGAGCAGTGACTGGCGCTGCGAGGAAGGCGATCCGTCTGAAATCATTACCCGGCTGTCACGCTACGCCGATCTGGTGGTTCTCGGCCAGGCGCCGCCGGACGAGGTTACCGGCCGGATCTTCATCGAGCTTCCCGAACAGGTCGTTTTGTCCTCGGGCCCGCCGATCCTGGCGATACCCTATGCGGGATCCCATCTCGGCATCGGAGACCGGGTGTTGGTTGCCTGGGACGGCAGCCGCGAGGCGACTCGGGCGGTCCATGACGCCCTGCCAATTCTCGTCAAGGCGAGCAAGGTGACAGTGCTCAGCATCGACGACAAGAACCCCGGCAGCGCATCGAGCATCGACATGGCGGCCCACCTTGCCCGCCACGGGGTCGCCGTCGAGGCCAGTGAAACGACCAGCGCCGAGCAGACGGTCGGTGACACCCTGTTGTCGCGGGCGGCAGAGATGGGCGTTGATCTCATTGTCATGGGCGCCTACGGCCACTCCCGCGCCCGGGAATGGATCATCGGCGGCGTCACCCGCCATATTCTCAGCTATATGACCGTGCCGGTGCTGATGTCCCACTGAGGCCATACTTTCGCCGGGCTGGGCGAAGCGCCCCGAGGCAAGGTACCGGTTACACCTGGAATGGCGTAAACGCCGGCGCATCGAATTTGTCACAATAGGCGTGCACCGCGGGGGTGCCGCCAAGATGTACGAGCAGTATTCTGCAATCGCGTTCAAAGCGGCCATCCTTTGCCAGCGCCAGCAGCCCTCGCAAAGCCTTGCCCTCATAGACCGGATCGGCGACCAGCCCTTCGCTCCGGGCAAACTGACGAATTACATCGAACGTCGCCGGCTCCGCCGACCCGTAGGGGCTCTGGTCAGCGGCGATAACTTCGACATCGGCCGGTGCGATGCGGACGGTCAGGCCAATCTCCGCGAGCGCATCGTTGGCCAATTGCGTTACACGGCCCCGCTTGATATCGGTCTCCTCATCGTCGGCGACACCAATGACCACGGTCTTTTCATCCATCGCCGCGAAGCCGGCAATAAGGCCAGCCTGAGTGCTGCTACTTCCCGTGCAGTGGACGACATAGTCGAAATGAACGCCAAGCGCCTTGCTCTGATCGACGATTTCAGCCGCGGCCGCCATATAACCGAAGCTGCCGAGCCGATGCTCGGAGGCGCCCGCGGGTATCAGATAGGGTGAATGACCTTCAGCCCGAAGCTGTTCAACAAAGTCGGACAGAGGGCTCTGGTCCTCGATCGGGCGCTCAACCTCATCGAGGAACAATTCGGCGCCCATCAGACTA
>JAYGEF010000178.1:0-19552 GCA_046582535.1 Alphaproteobacteria bacterium | reverse complement strand
AAAACCCCGCCGCCCGAAAAACGGGGGTGGCGGGGAAATTGCCTTCGCCGGCGTGGCCGGCGATTTACGGGGCCGTGGTGGTCAAATCTGCGACTCGACCCATTCCAGCAACTTGTTCTTAGGCAGGGTGCCTACCTTGGTGGCAGCGACCTGGCCGTCCTTGAACAGGATCAGGGTGGGAATGCCGCGAACACCGTATTTCGACGGGGTCGCCGGGTTTTCGTCAATATTGACCTTGGCCACCGTAAGACGGCCGTCGAGATCCTTGGCAATTTCCTCAAGTGCGGGCGCGATCTGCTTGCAGGGCGCGCACCATTCGGCCCAAAAGTCGACCAGCACGGGGTTGGTCGCTTTGAGGACGTCGCTATCAAACGAGGTATCGCTGACGTGGGATATACCCATTGTGGTGTCCTCTTTGTTCCGCGAGCATCCTCCCGCCCGGAGCGCGATGCCGCCTTTGTTGTCCGCCCGTATAGGCGAAGGTCGATCCTTTGAATCTATGGATCACGCGCCGGGGCGTCAAGGTGCGTCGCGGGATAAAACCTCGTCGCTGAGCGCCATGAGCCGGGGTCCGTCGGTCCACAACAGGGCGCAACGAATTGACTTGCCGGGATAAATTCGCGCCAGCACTGCCCGGTATGTGGCCATTTGCAAAATATAGGCGGGCGCCACGCCGGCCTCATCATGGGGCGGTGGCCGGTTGGTCTTGTAGTCGACCACCATGACCTCATGATCGCCGACCACCAGGCGGTCGACCTGGCCCGACACCACGGTTTCGCCAAGCAGTCCGATCAACGGAACTTCCGCCCGGCTGCCCGGCCCAAACAGAGCGGCAAAGCGGTCATCGCCAAGGATGCCCAGCACTTCCTCGGCAATTTGCTCGCGATCCGCCGGCGCCATGTCCGGCGCGGCGCGGCCGAGCAGTCGGGCACAGGCGTTTGGGCGATCATCCACCGGCACCTCGGGCAATAGCTGCAGGAGCCGGTGGATTACCCGACCACGGCGGAAGCGGTTATCCTCGGCCCCGGCGGTCAGCGGCGAGATGACCGGCGGCTCGGCGCCCTGGGACGGTGCGTGCGATGGCGCCAGGGGTCGGGGCGGCGTCGGCTCGGCCGGCGCCGGGGTCAGGGCGAACGGTTGCAGCGGGCTCTCGCCAGCGGCGTCTAGCGCCACGGCGGCTTCGACCCTGGGCTCCCGGGTTTGGACGCTGGCCATGACATAGGCGTCGCCGTCCCAGGCGCCGAAGTCCAGGGGCTTGGCCGCCGGCGCCAGGGCGCTCTCCATCAGTTCGTACCAGCAGCCCGCCGCCGGCTTGTTCTTGCCCTGCCAGCCAGCGATATAGAGCCGGTCCTCGGCCCGGGTCATGGCAACGTAGAGCAGGCGGCGGTATTCCCGCAGCTCGCGCTCGCGCATGGCCAGGCGGGCATGGCGGCAGCGCGCCTCGTCATAGGCGCTGCGTCCCGGCCACAGCAGTCGCTCGTCCTCGCCTTCGCCGTGCCACAGCACCTGGACGCCGCCGGCGCTGGGCAACGACGTGGTGTCGGGCAGGAAGACAATGGGCGCCTGCAGACCCTTGGCGCCGTGGACGGTCATGACCCGGACCTCGTCGCGGCCCTGCTCCATGTCGCGCTTGACCTGGACGTCGTCGCCGGCGGCCAGCCAGTGGAGAAAGCCCTGGAGCGAGGGCGGCCCGTCGCGCTCAAAGGCCAGGGCCAGGGCGAGAAACTCGTCGATCGGGTCGTTGGCGTCGGTACCGAGCCGGGCGACCAGCTTGCGCCGCCCGCCGCGGGCCCCGAGCACATCGGCGAACAGCTCGTAGGGCGGTACGAAATCTGCCCGGGCGAGCAGTTCGGCCAAGGCCGCGTGGGCCGCGCCATAGGCCTCGCATTCGCCGCGACGGCGGACCAGAGTGCGCCATAAGTGCTCATGGTCACGGTCGTAGGCGAGGACAAACAACTGGTCTTCGTCGAGGCCGATGAGCGGTCCCCGGAGCACCGTCGCCAGGGTCAGATCATCCTCGGGCAGGAGCAGAAACTCACCCAGGGCCGCCAGGTCCATGACCGCCAGTTGATCCGTCAGCACCATGCGGTCGGCCCCGGCCACGGGCACATTGAGGCTCTTGAGGGCGCGCACCAATTCTTCGACGATGGCGCCCCGGGTGCGCACCAGAACCATGATGTCGCCGGCCCGGATCGGCCGGTCACGGGCCTCCAGGCGCTCGCCGCTGTCAATCCATCCGTGAATGGTCGTCGCCATATGCTGGGCCAGGCGGGCGCTGGCTCCGTGGCGGGCGCGGCGCGACACCGGCGGCAACCACGGCTCGCCGGCGCTATCACCACTCTCGGTGGCCAGGGGCCACAGCTCGACCCGTCCGGCATGGCCGGCGCGGTGGGCCGTATGGTGTATGGCATGGTCGGCGAAGGCGACGCCGTCGTGGGCTGCCGGGCTGGCGAACACCGTATCGACCGCGTCGAGCACCACGGCGGTCGAGCGGAACGAGGTTTCCAGATCAACCTGGCGCCAGGTCTCGGTGGCGGCCACGACGCGCTGACGGAACAAATCTCGCATGGCCTCAAGGGTCCGCAGGTCGGCGCCCTGGAAGCTGAAGATCGATTGCTTCTCGTCGCCGACCACGAACAGGGTACGGGTGCCGTCATGGGCGCCCTTGCCGGCGAAGAACTCTTCGGCCAGGGCGGCGACCACGCGCCATTGCTCGGGGCTGGTGTCCTGGGCCTCATCGACCATGATGTGGTCGATGCCGCCGTCGAGTTTGTAGAGCACCCAGGCGGCGCCGCCGGCGTCGTCGTTGAGCAGCCGCGCCGCCTTGAGGATGAGGTCGTCGTAATCGAGCCGCGCCAGCTGGCCCTTGCGCCGGTCGTATTCCGTCAGCATGGCACCGCCCAGGCGCAGCAGGGCGGTGGTGGCCTCGGCGACGATGGCCGCGTTGCGCCGGGCGATGGTCTGTACCAGGCCTTCCTGCTCGGTGATCATGGCGTCGAAGGCGTCGGAATTTTTCTCGCGCGGGCCCTTGGTCATCAAACCGCTTTCCTTGCGCGGCTGCGCCTCGGCAGTGAGAAAGACCCGCCGGTAGGCGTCGAATTCGGCGACCCGCTGGCCTTCCGGCGCGGCCAGCCAACGAGCAATGACGGCGCTACGCTTGCGGTCGCTTTCGCTGCCACTGTCGAGGGCGGCGCAGGCCGATTGCAAGGCGGTTCGATTGAAGGCGCCGTCGGCGCAGGCGGCGGCAATAATCTGGCCGGCGCTGATGCCGGGCTCGGCCGCCACCAGGTCGAAGGTCTCGGCGATAACGCCGTCGAGGCCGCCGGGCCGGCCGAACAGGCGGCGCAGGCGGTCGCGGGCACCGCGCAGCTTGGCCATGACCTCGGCAAAGGATTCCTCGCCCACATGAAGCGCGATGATATCGACCGCGGCGCCCAGGGCATCATCGTCGCCGCCGCGCGCGCGGGCCAGCACCACGGCCTGGGCGTCGGCCAGCAGCACATCGGCGTCGCGTTCGGTCAGCACCTGGAAGTGAGGGGCGACCCCGGCCTCGAGGGGAAAGCGCCCGAGCAGGGACTGACAGAACGCGTGGATGGTCAAAATCTTGAGCGGCCCCGGGGTATCCAGCACGGTGGCGAACTGGCGCCGGGCGCGCTGGCGCAAGGCTTCGCAGGGCGCCGCCCCGGTCAGGGATTCCAGAGCCTGATCGAGGGCCGCGTCTTCCATCATGGTCCACTCGCCGAGCTGACTATTGACCCGGTTGGCCATCTCGGCCGCCGCCGCCCTTGTGAAGGTCAGGCACAGCAGGCGCTGGGGCGCGGTGCCGTCGAGCAGCAGCCGCAGCACCCGGTCGGTCAGGGCTTTGGTCTTACCGGCGCCGGCCGAGGCCGCGACCCAGACCGAAGCCCTCGGATCGGCCGCCTCACGCTGGGCGATGGTGACTTCGGTGGCGGCCATCACGTATCGCCCCCGCTGCCACCGGCGCCCCCTGTGCCCCCAGCACCAAGGTCCGACCATTCCTTGACCCGGGCGAGATGGGCATAGTCGTTGAAGCGCGGCGCCCAGGCCGGGTCGGGAATGGCGTGATAGGGGGTCGCCGGATCGTCGAAGCGCGCAATCATCTGGCGCAGGCCTTCGAGCGCTTCTTCGGCCAGAACCTCGTTATCCACCTTGGGCCAAATCTCAACGCCGGCCGGGTCGCCGCCGCTCAGCTTCCAGTAGGCCAGGTCAACGGACGGGGCCGCCTCGATGCCCTCGAAACCGCCGGCCCGGGCAATCACCGCTTCCAGGGGAAGCTGGGGCGCGTAGCCATGGACGATCTCGGCCTTGCCTGGAACACCGCCGGTCTTGTAGTCGATGATGGTCACACTGCCGTCGGCCCGGCGTTCGATACGGTCGGCCTTGCCGGTGAGCAGGAAGGGTCCGGCCGGACCGTCCAGCTCAAGGCGGCCCTCGGCCTCGGCGACAACCGACAATAGATCGCCCCGGCGCCGGCGCTCTAAGTCCAGGAACCACCGGGCGATGCGTTCAAAACGCGGCCACCAGAACGCCCGCACGCCGGGTCGGTCCATGACATCGGCAAAGGTTCGCGCGCCAATATCCATGAGCACGGTCACGGCGTCGTCGGGCAGGGCCGCGGGATAGGTCTCGACGAAAACCTCCAGCGCCTCGTGGACGATGTTGCCCCGCACGGCGGCGCCCGGGTCGGCGTCGATGGGGTCGAGGGCCTTGAGCCGGAGAATATGGCGGGCGTAGATGGCGTAGGGATCGCGGCGCCAGGTCTCGATGCGGGTGACCGAGAGTCGCCGGGGCCGCGCTGACACGGGCGGCATCGGCGCCGGCGGCGCCATGGGGCGAACCGCGTCCGGCGTATCGAGGGCGCCATGCCAGCCGCGCCAGTTCTCCCCGGCCGCCAGACCGTCGGCCATTTCCCAGCCCCGCAGCAGGGTGTAGAGCCGGGACAGCCAGCGCGACGGTACCGTGGGCCCGCCCTCGACCTTTTGGGCACGGGTCAGCACCACGACAGGGGCGGCGGCGCTTTGCACGAAGTCGTGGGCCGCGAGGCCGATGCGGCGCTCCGGCGCGGGCAGGCCGAAAGCCTCGCGCATGGGCCGGCTGAGCCACGGGTCGGCGCCGCTGTCGGGCGGCCAGCTGGCCTCGTTGAGGCCGCCGAGAATCATCACATCCGCATGTTGCAGGCGGGCTTCCAGGGGTCCCCAGATATGCAGTCGCGGGTGACGACCATAGGGCGGCCGCGTCACCCGGTCTTCCATGAGGGTGTCGACCATGGCGCCGTAGTCGCGTCCGGCCAGGGGCGGCAACGCCTGCGACGCCTCGATAAGCTCGCTGAAGAAGGCGGCCACGGCCTCGCCCGCGTCACCGGCCCACAGCTGCGCCGGCCCGGCGCTGTCGTTACTGGCGGCGAGACCTTCGGCGAAGGCGAGATGGGCGGCGGCCAGTTCACCCAACGAGACCCGCTCGCCATCGACCAGATCGGCCAGGGGCGCGGCAACGCCTGCGACAGCGTCAAACCAGCGGCGCAGATCATCCGTCGCCTTTTTGGCACGGCCCAGGGCGTGAGCGATGCCACGGAAACCGCTGCCGGGGCGCGGTCCGCGAAGAATGGCGTTCTCGAGCAGGCGGACCTGGGCCCGGAAGGCGCCGGGCGCCAGGCCGCCGGTGGTCAGGGGATGCTTGAGGGCGGCGAGCAGGGCCACGGGCGCGGCCTTTTGGGTCATCATCGCGGCGGTCAGGCGCATGAAGCTGCCGGGCGCCGTGTCGGCCAGGGGCTGGCCGCCGGAATCGTCGACCTCGACACCCCAGCGGCCAAGCTCGGCGGCAACCCGGCGCGCCAGGGGGCGGTCGCGGGTGACCAGGGCGGCGGTACGGCCCGGTGTCTCGAGAGCCTGGCGCAGGCGCAGGGCAATGACGCCGGCTTCCTCGCGCGGGCCGGGGCAGTCGATGGCTTCAAGGCCGTCCAGGACATCACGCGGCAGGGGCGGCTCCGTGGCCCAGCTCTCCGTGGTTACTGCCGGGCGCAGGGCCATGTTGAGCAGGGCGGCGCGGCCCGGTGGCGACGACAGGGTATCGTCCGGGGTCCAGGGGGTCACCTGATCGCGGTCCACCGCCATGCGCTCGAGCAGCCGCTTGAGGCCGAACTGGGGATGGCCTTCGTCGATGCAATGCCAAATAGCGTCGTCGGTCAGGCGGTCGAGGCCGGGCAGCACGACCTCGCCCTGGGGCAGGCCGGCGATGACCGCCAACAGATCGGCGGTGGCGGGAATACTGCCGGTGGAACCGGCGGCGATGACCGGATAGTCCGGCGGGCTTGCCTGCCAACGCGCGGCCAGGGATTCAAGCATGCGGTTGCGCCGCGCCGCCGGGTCCATGACGCCGCGCTCGGCCAATACCGCCGGCCAATGGCGGGTGACGATTTCGAGGAATTCAAGCGTGTGCTGCCAGTGGCTGGCATAGTCCTCGGGCACCAGGGTCGCAAGGCCGTCGAACGACAGGCGCTCGGTCTGGACCTGGTCGAGCAGTCGGGCCAGATCGCCGGCCAGGCGCGCCGCCTGATCGGCCCGGGCGAAGACGCCGTCACCATGGCGGCCCCAACTCATGACCAGGCGGGCCAGGATAAGCTGTCGTTCGAGGTCCGGCATGGCCGGCGGCAGGTCGCTGCCATCGGCCAACGACTCGGATAGCACCCCCAGGGTGTCGGGCTCGACCTCGTCGGCATCGACATCGCCCAGCGGCATCAGGCGCGGCAACAGCATGGCGTCGCCGTCGCTGAGGCGCAGGAAGGCCTCGCGGAGTGTCAGGCAGGCGCGCCGGGTGGGCAGCAGTACCGTGAGGTCGGCGAGGCTGTCGCCGGCGCTGCCATGGCGGGCCAGTAGGCCTGCGGCCAGGGTATCGACGAACGGCGCCCCCGCTGGAATATTCGAGACCGACATGACAGACGGGGGCATGGTCATGACATCAGCCGATCCGCCACGGCGAGACTGTCCGGGTCGCCCACATGGAACCAATGACCGTGGTGGACCAGACCGAACAAGCGGCCGGCGGCCAATGACCGGTCCCAGATCAGATTGTTGGAAAAGGCGCCCGCCGGGCAGCCGTCAAAGGCCCGGGGATGCATGATCTGGACGCTCATGTAGGCAAAGGGCGCCGTTGTCGCGCCGCCGCGCCGGCTCAGGCGGCCGTGGTTATCCATGAAAAAGTCGCCGGTCCCGGCGAAACCGGTGGCGCCTTCCAGGGGCTGGAGCAGCAGCAGGGCATCCATGGCCCCGTCGTCCCAGGCGGCGGCGAGGCGCTCCAGCGCCGGCGTGCCGGTCTCGTGCCACAGGGTATCGCTACTCAACACGAAAAAGGCGTCTGACCCCAATTTTGGTAATGCCCTGACGACGCCGCCGCCGGTGTCGAGCAGGTCGTCTTCGCGGGAGAAGGTGATCCGTGGCTCCCGCCGGTCCGACAGATGATCCTCAATCATCTGTCCCAGGTACCACAAATTGACCACCGCGTGCCCGACCCCGGCAGCGGCCAGGCGGTCGAGTACATGATCGATGAGGGTCTGGCCGGCGACCGTCGCCAGGGGCTTGGGGGTGGTGTCGGTGAAGGGTCGCAGGCGTTTGCCTCGGCCCGCCGCCAGTACCATGGCGGTTGCCAGGGAAGATGGTCCGGTCATACCGGGCGGCCCCGTTTGTCGGCCGGAATGGCGTGGTCGAACCAGTCTTTTACCGGGGCCAGGGCCGGGTCGGACAAGTTGCCTTCGAGCAGGCGCCACAGGCGGGGCAGGTGATCGAGATACCAGGCCTTGCCGTCACGCTGCCACAGTCGCGCAAAGGTGCCGACGATGCGGCTGTTGCGCTGGGCGCCCATGACCGCATAGGCGATGTTGAAGGCTTCCGGATCGAGTTCCGGCCGACCCGCCAGATAGCGCGCCTTCATGGCTGATACGGTGGTTGGCGCGACATCGCGGCGCGGGTGTTCGAGCAGCGACGCCACGTCGTAGGCCAGCGGCCCGATAGTGGCGTCCTGGAAGTCCAACAGACCGACCTGCCGCAGCCCTTCGCGGTCGGGCAACCAAAGCAGATTGGGCGCGTGATAATCCATCAGCACCAGGGTGTCGGGCACCTGGCGGGCCAGGGGCAGTACCTGACGCCAGGCATCGAAAAAGTCGGCGCAGGATGCGTCGTCGGGGGTGACGCCGGCCACGGCGGGCATGTACCAGCCGAGCAGACGGCCGACTTCGTCGAGCATCTTGGCGTCGTCGTACGGCGGCACCGAAATCGCCGGGGCCATGGCGTGAAGGTCGATCAGGATGTCGATGGCGCCGGCGTAGAGCGTCATTTCATCGCCATGGTCCGGCAGCAGCGTCTCGAACAGGCCGTCGCCGAGATCCTCGAGCAGGAGAAAGCCGTTGTCCTCGTCGGCGGCCAAAATGTCCGGGGCGCTGTAACCGCGATCGCGCAGGTAGCGGCCGATGGCGACAAAGGGCCGCACGTCCTCGTGGTCCGGCGGCGCGTCCATGAGCACCGCTTTTCGGTCATCCAGGGTGATCCGCTCGTAGCGCCGGAACGAGGCGTCGCCG
Source organism: Alphaproteobacteria bacterium (assembly GCA_046582535.1). Lineage (GTDB taxonomy): Bacteria > Pseudomonadota > Alphaproteobacteria > JAAXGF01 > JAAXGF01 > JAYZAP01. The sequence goes on along the minus strand of JAYGEF010000178.1, from coordinate 10,965 downwards.
GCCAGGGGCGCGCGGACGGCGCCGGGCCAGTCGCTGGCCACCAGGAAGGCGTCGATGAGGGCGTCGCGGCTATTCATCGGCAATCCGTGACAGCCGCGCGGCCCATGACCCGTGGGCCTCTATGTGAACCAGGCGAGAATCGGGTTCGGCGCCCTGGGTCAGGACCACATCGAGGCGCTCGGCGGGGATCAGCGAAGCCATGCGCTCGGGCCACTCGATCAGCGCGACGCCGTCGTCTAGCGCTTCGTCGAAGCCCAGCTCAATCACGTCCGTGGGCTGCTCGATCCGGTACAAATCGAAATGCCACAAGGTGAAGGCGGCAAACTCGTAGGCCTGGACCAGGGTAAAGGTGGGGCTGGGAACCTCCAAGGTCTCGCCCGCCAGGGCGGCGATTATATGGCGCGCCAGGGTGGTTTTGCCGGCGCCCAGGTCGCCGCCAAGACCGATCACGTCGCCGGGGGCGAGCAGCCCCGCCAAGCGTCGGCCGAGACGCCGCGTACCATCGAGGTCGGCGAGAATGAGGTCGGCGCTTGCAGTGGTGAGCATGAACAACCTTGTAGCGTCCCAGGGCGCGGTTCGGCAACCGTATAGCCAGCTCGGCGGTCTTGCGAATCGCTCTTTGCAGCGCCATGGTAGGCAGCGAATCGATCACGACAATCACGGAACGACCATCCACCATGGCGACACCCGATCATACCACCGATATCGTCATCGTCGGCGCCGGCCCGGTTGGGCTGTTCGCGGTATTCGAGGCCGGCATGCTGAAGATGCGCTGCCACGTGGTCGACGCCCTCGACATGGTCGGCGGCCAGTGCGCCGCGCTCTATCCGGAAAAACCTATTTACGACATTCCCGGCTATCCCCGCATCGACGGCCAGGCCCTGGTCGACAAGCTAGCCGAGCAGGCGGCGCCCTTTGCGCCGGTCTATCATCTCGGCCAGCAGGTCACCACGGTGGCGCCGGGCGATGCCGGCGGATGGCGGGTCGGCACTTCAAAGGGCGTGACCATTCATACCCGCGCCATAATCGTCGCCGCCGGCAGCGGTGCTTTCGGTCCCAATCGGCCACCCCTGGAGGGTCTTGCCGATTACGAAGGCGGCAGGGATGGACGGGAAGTTTTCTACATGGTCGGCCGGCGCGAGGACTTCCGTGACCAAAGGGTGGTCATCGCCGGCGGCGGTGATTCGGCGATCGACTGGGCGGTTTCCCTGGCCGAAGTGGCGAAAAGCGTCGCCGTGGTTCATCGCCGGCCCCGGTTCCGGGCCGCGCCGGATACGGTCGCGCGCTTGCACAAACTGGCCGAGGACGGCGTCATCGAGCTGGTCATCCCCTATCAGCTCGATCACCTGGAAGGCGACCATGGTCGCCTGGCGGTCGTCGGCGTGCGCGATCTTGACGGGGCTGAGCGGCGGCTCGAGGCCGACGCCCTGCTATGCTTCTTCGGCCTTGCCATGGAACTCGGTCCCATCGCCGATTGGGGACTGGATTTGGCGCACAAGCATATCGTGGTCGATCCGGCGACGGCGGCGACCAACAGTCCGGGAATTTTCGCCATTGGCGATATCACCGCCTACGCGGGAAAACTCAAGCTCATCCTTACGGGGTTTTCCGAGGCGGCCATGGCGGCCCACGCCATCCACCCGCTGGTGTTTCCGGACGAGGCTCTCCACTTCGAGTATTCCACCAACACCGGTGTGACGCCGCTATAGGATCGGAATACGCTCTAGTCGACTTGGTGGGCGTTGACCGGCAGCACGCAGGTGATGCGGGTCCCGGTTTCCGGGCTCGACTCGACGTCGAGCCGGCCGCCGTGGAGATCGACAAAGGATTTGACCAGAGGCAGGCCGAGGCCGGTTCCCGCCTGTTGCAGCGGGGCGCTTTCGCGACGCCAGAACTTGTCAAAAATGCGCGACTGGTCCTCGATGGCGATACCGGCGCCGGTGTCGATTACGGTGATTGACACGCTGTCCGCATCGCGGCTCGCGCCCAGTGTCACCGTGCCGCCGGTCGGGGTAAATTTGATGGCATTGCTGAGCAGATGGAAGATGACCTGTTTGATGCGCCGTTGGTCGCCAATCATCTCGCCGAGATCGTTGGGGCAATCGAAATCGAGAGAGACGTTTTCGGTGCGCAGGCGCTGTTGCGTCAAGGTCAGCATGCTGGCCAGTATGCCGCTGATATCAAAGCCGCCCAACTCAAGCTGCATATGCCCGGCCTCGATGGTCGCCAGATCGAGGATATCGTTGACCAGTTGCAGCAGGTGTTGCGACGAATCAAAAATGCCGCGCACATACTCCGCCTGGCGCGGCTCGAGCTCGCCGAAGAAGCCTGTGGAGAGCAGTTTGCTGAACCCGATGATGGTGTTGAGCGGCGTGCGCAGCTCGTAGGACACATTGGCGATGAATTCGGACTTGAGGTGGTCGGCCTCTTTCAGGGCGTCACCGCGTTCGCGCAGCGCCCGCTCGAAGTTGTTGCTGTCGGTGACGTCCAGGCAGGTCATCAGGGTGGCGCCGTCGGGCAGGGGAACACTGGCCCATTCGAGGACGCCGCCGTCACTGCGCTCGAGGCGGTTGAAGGTCGGCGTGCGTTCGGTGGTATGGGCGATGATGCGGCTCTTGAACAAATCCCAGTCGTCGCCGTAGTCGTAGAGCTCCTTGGTCTGTTCGACCACATCGGCGATATGGGTGTCGCCATCCAACTGCTCGGGGCTAAGCCGCCAGATGCGCGCGAAGCCGGGGTTGCGCAGTTTGAGACGGCCATCGCTGCCGAACACGGCGACGCCTTCATAAAGATTGTCGAGGGTGGCGCGTTGGACCGCGATCTGAGTGTTGAGCGAGCTTTCCAGGGCCAGGGTGTCGGTGACGTCCTCGAAGGTAAACAGCAGCCCACCGAACGGGTGCGGCGCGACAACCATGCGCACCGACGAACCATCAGGCTGGAACTGGACTTCCTCAAGCGGCTCGATGAGGCCGGTGAACATGGCCTCGCGCTTTTTCTTGAAGTCGGGGAAGTCGGCCATTTCAGGCAGCTTGCGCGTGGTCCGCAGAACTTCGAGAAGCTCACTGAGAAGGGGCTTGGTCAGCAGCCAGTCGCGGTCAAGATCGTATAGCTTGACGTAGGCGCTGTTGAAGAACTCGAGCTGTTTGTCGGGTCCGAAAATGATGATGGCGGTTGTCAGACGTTCGATCACCGCGGCATGGGCTTCGATATGCCGGTCCAGGCTTCGCGATGTTTCTTCCACATCCGTGACATCGAGGGCGATGCCGACGGTTTCACCGCCAAGCGGGGACTCGGTGATTTTTAGGAGCCGCCGGGCACCGTCGACAATGACGTGATGGGCGGCGATCTGGGCTTCACTGGATATCAGCGCCTGCTTGGCCAAATCCCGGGACTTAGCGGCCTCGGCTTCGGCGACCAGTTCAATGCCGGCGCCGGCGGTGGCGTTGGCCGTATCGGTCACGACGATATCCGCATAGGCCGTGTTGCAATAGATCAGGGTTTGCTCGTTGTCGCGACGCCACAGGGGCAGGGGCAGGGTATCGAGGATGTCGCGTAGCCGGTCGTGTTCGGTCGCCATGGCGTCCGCGGCGGCCGTGGTGTCGCTGACTTCGCGCAGCCACACAACCAGCCCGATACTGTTATCGGCCTTGCCGGCAATGGCCTCGACGCTGCGGCCGCCGTCGGCCGTCTCGACGGTCATGGCGAACCTGTCGCTGCTGGTTCCGGAACGCAGCGCGTCAAGGGCGCCGGCCAGGCGCGCGGCATGGTCATGGGCGAGGCCGGTCACGAAATCGTCGAACCCGCCACCGGGTTCAAGGCCCAGGTGGTCGGCGAAATCAGCGGCCCTATGTTCGTCGCCGCGGTCCCCGTTCCAGTGGCACCAGACGCCGGGGACGGTTAACTGCAAGGCTTCAAGGCGACTGGTTTCGGCGGCCTGGCGTTGGGCCTCGGTTTCATTGGAACGGCTCGCCGCAAACAGCCAAAACTGAATCGCCGCGAAGCAGGTTCCGGCAATAACCGCGGTGACAAGAAACACGGTGGCGGCGGTCGCCCAGGCGCCGACAATGCTGGCCAACAGCGCCAACAGGGCGACCAGGGTGAGTCCCCAGACTCGCCCCGTCAACCGTCGCTTATCTGGCTTCTGGGACAACACCCTAATTACTTAGGGATGAACGGCCCGTTTCGCAAGCGGGTGCGACCGACTGCGGCGTGTCGCCAGCCTCACAGGCGTTGGCTAATCAATAGCGATATAGCTCGGGTTTGAAGGGGCCGGCGACATCGAGGCCTAGGTAGTCGGCCTGTTTCGTGGTCATGGTCGTCAGGGTGACGCCGAGTTTCTCAAGGTGAAGAGTCGCGACCTTCTCGTCGAGATGCTTGGGCAGCACATAGACTTTGTTTTCGTAAGCCTCGGCGTTGTTCCACAGCTCGATCTGGGCCAGCACCTGGTTGGTGAAGGAGCAGCTCATAACGAAGCTGGGATGGCCGGTGGCGCAGCCCAGGTTTACCAATCTACCCTTGGCCAGCACGATGAGGCGCTTGCCGTCGGGGAAGGTGACTTCGTCGACCTGGGGCTTGACCTCGTCCCATTCCATGTTCTCGAGAGCGGCGATTTGGATCTCGCTGTCGAAATGGCCGATGTTGCAGACGATGGCGCGATCCTTCATGGCCCGCATGTGATCCAGGGTGATAACGTCCAGGTTGCCGGTGGCGGTGACGAAAATATCGCCGAGCGGCGCCGCCTGCTCCATGGTCACGACTTCGTAGCCCTCCATGGCCGCCTGCAACGCGCAGATCGGGTCGATCTCGGTGACCATCACGCGGGCGCCCTGGCCACGCATGCTGGCCGCCGAGCCCTTGCCGACGTCGCCGAAGCCGCAGACCACCACGATCTTACCGGCGATCATCACGTCGGTTGCCCGCTTGACGCCGTCGATCAGGCTTTCGCGAACGCCGTAAAGATTGTCGAATTTCGACTTGGTGACCGAATCGTTGACATTGAAGGCCGTCGACAACAGCGTCCCGTCGCGTTCCATCTCGTAGAGCCGATGCACGCCGGTGGTGGTTTCTTCTGACAGGCCGCGAACGTCAGCCATGAGATCGCCATGATCCTGATGCATCATCAAGGTGAGGTCGCCACCGTCATCGAGGATCATATTCGGCCGCCAGTCATCGGGCGCGATGATGGTTTCGCGGATGCACCATTCAGCCTCTTCCTCGGTCTCGCCCTTCCAGGCGAACACCGGAACCCCGGTTGCTGCGATGGCCGCCGCCGCGTGGTCCTGGGTCGAGAAAATATTGCATGAACTCCACCGAACCTCTGCGCCAAGCGCGGTCAGGGTTTCGATCAGCACGGCGGTTTGCACGGTCATATGCAGACAACCGGCGATGCGCGCGCCCTTGAGCGGTTGCGCCGCGCCGTGTTCTTCGCGCAGCGCCATAAGACCCGGCATCTCGGTTTCGGCGATGCTGATCTCCTTGCGCCCCCAGTCCTTGAGGGAAATATCGGCGACCTTGTAGTCGGCGGTCTCGGTCATGATGTTCTCCAGACAGGTAGGGGATATAGGTTCGCGGGACGCCGGACTATAGGGGATTCCGTCCCTGAGTCCAGTGCCGCGGCAAGGCTCAGGAGACCGCGTTGAAGTCGTCGAGCAGGGCGGCGATAACACCGGAGTCCGATTGTTCCATCATGGTCCGCACCCGCCGGGTTGCTTCGTCGAGGCTGAGCGAGCGAATGCGCTGTTTGACCAGGGGCAGGCCGATTGACGACATCGACAGTTCGCGAATGCCGAGACCGAGCAACAGAGCGCTGTAGCGCGGATCGCCGGCGATCTCACCGCAGATGTTGACCGGAATGCGGGCTCGCAACGCCGCCTCGGTGGCGAACTGCATGACCCGCAGCACCGCCGGGTGCAGCGGGTCGTAGAGCGAGGCCACTTGGTCGTCGCCGCGGTCGATGGCCAGGGTGTACATGGTTAGATCGTTGGTCCCGATGGAAAAGAAATCACAGACCCGGGCCAGGCTGTCGGCGGCCAGGGCGGCAGCCGGCACTTCGATCATGGCGCCGAGCGGCGGCAGCGAGTCTGCCATGGCCACCCGGCGGCGGCGCAATCGCCTGACCACCTTGTCCATGGCCTCGCGCACCTTGCGGACCTCGGACGTCGAGCTGATCATCGGCAGCAGGATGCGAACGGGGCCATGGGCGCTGGCCCGCAGCATGGCCGCAAGCTGGGTTTCGAGCAGCACTCGCACCTTGAGTGACAGGCGAATGGCGCGCAGGCCGAGGGCCGGATTGGGGCTCTCGGTGATGTGGTCGGCCAGGGAGAAGGCCAGCTTGTCGCTACCCGCGTCGAGGGTGCGCAGCGTTACCGGGCGTCCATCCATGGCTTCGACGATGTCGCGCAGGCCTTCGTACTGTTCGTCTTCGCTGGGCGCCTGCTCGCGGTTCATGTACATGAACTCGGTACGGACCAGGCCAATGCCTTCGGCGCCGGCGTTGAGTGCGACCTGAACCTCGCCTGGAAGCTCGAGGTTGGCGCGCAACGCGATCTCGACTTTGTCGCGGGTGATGGCCGGCAGTTCCTTGAGCCGCGAGAGCTGGCGTTGGCGGCGCTCCATGTCGGCCTGGCGCGTCTTGTAGTGGGCCAGGGTTTTCGCCTTGGGATTGATGACCACGCGGCCGGCGCTGCCGTCGATCACGACCACATCGCCTTGGCGTACATCATGGACCAGGCTGGTGATGCCGGTGACCGCGGGCAGCCCGAGGGATCGCGCCATGATCCCCGTATGACCCTGGGGGCCGCCAAGAGCGGTGGCGAAGCCGGCGACCTTTTCCGGATTCATCAGGGCGGTATCGGCCGGGCTGAGTTCCTCGGCGATGATAACCGTGCCCTCGGCGAGGTCGGAAAACGCCTGGAACGGCACCGCCATGAGGGCGCGCAGCAGGCGGTTGCCGACATCGCGCACATCCTGGACCCGGGCCGACAGGTAGTCGTCCTCCATGGCGGCGAAGGCCTGGCTGATCTCGGTCAGTTCATCGGCCACGGCAGCCTCGGCGTTGACCGCGTCGCGGGCAATCCGTTGATCGACCCCGCGCACCAGGCGGGAGCCGCCGAGCATCAGGGCATGGGCGTCGAGCAGGTAGCCGAGTTCCTCGGCGGCGCCACTGGGCAGGGAGCGGGTTTTGAGGCGCAGTTTCTCGACCTGCTTGCCGGCGCGGGTGACCGCATCGGCGAAGCGCTGCCGTTCAGCCTCGACAGCGTCGGCCTCGATACTGTGCTTGGGCACTTCGAAGGCGCCGGGCTCGACCACATGGGCCGGGCCGATGGCGATGCCCGGCGCCACGGCGATGCCGTCAAAGTGGTGCTCACTCGATCGCTTGCGCCGGCTCGCTGGTTTTGTCGTCACGGTCAGTCTTCCTCGAACTTGGCGCTTACCAGCCTGGAGAGGACATCGACTGCTTGCGCCGCCTGGGGTCCACCGGCCGTGACCTCGATCTCGCTGCCCCGGCTGGCGGCCAGCATCATTAGCCCCATGATCGACAGCCCCGAGACCTCGGTGCCGTCCTTGGCGACGGTGATTTCCGCATCGAAGGTGCCGGCGGTCTTGACGAACAGAGCGGCGGCGCGGGCGTGAAGGCCGCGCTGGTTGGCGATGGTCATTACCTGGCGCACGGTCTTGCTCTCGCCGTTCATGGTCGGGCCGCGGTCCACGGTCAGCCGTCCCCGTTGAGCAGGGTGCTGGCCACGTTGATGTATTTGCGCCCGGCCTCCTGGGCGCTGGCCACGGCGCCGGCCAGATCATCGCTGTCGCGGGCGCTGGCCAGTTTGATCAACATTGGCAGGTTCATGCCGGCGATGACTTCGACATTGGATTTATCGAGCACCGATATGGCCAGGTTCGACGGGGTGCCGCCGAACATATCGGTCAGCAGGATCACGCCGGTGCCGTCATCGACCGCGTCGACCGCGTCGAGTATATCCTGGCGCCGTTGTTCCATGTCGTCGTCGGGACCGATACAGACGGTCCGGACGTTCGATTGCGGGCCGACAACGTGCTCGGTGGCGGCAATGAATTCCTCCGCCAGGCGGCCGTGGGTAACCAAAACCATTCCGATCATGACGCGTCCATCCCTGGATTATGCCTCGCTGACCCGCAACACCATCGACCGAGGATGGGTGTCACGGTGCGACGAGCGTATAATTCTCCACCGCGTTAATGGCCATGCGGACCTTGGCGGCGGCCGATGCCGCGTGGGGCGCCAAGCCTAGGCATCGCACATCAATCCCCAGCAAGGTGCAGACCACCGGCTCCGGCAGACGGTCTACCGCTTCGTCATCGACCAGGTCAACAACCATGGCGATCCGGGCACTGTCCACTGCCGGCAACCGGACGAGGCCGACACCCCGGACTTCGATCATGCCATGAATGTTGGCTGGTGCGCACGCCACCAGGGTCGCACCGTCGGTCGTCAGGTCGACCCTGTCGTCGGCCACCAGTCTGGCGCCGCCGTCGATCAGGCGCAGCGCCAGGTCCGATTTGCCGCTGCCCGACGGCCCGCGCAACAGCACGCCGTGGCCGTTGATTTCGACGCAGGTGCCGTGAACTTGGTTCGACATGGCGGAAGGGTGGGCCGTCTGCCGCGGCCTGTCAATTGGTGTCAGGCGGCGTGGCTGGCCGCGGTCTCAGTCAACAGCATGTAAAGCGCGTCGGCGCTGTCCGAGCCCCGAAGCTTGTCGCAGACCGCCTTGTCGCGCAGTAGCCGCGATACCCGGGCCAAGGCCTTGAGGTGGTCGGCGCCTGCCGACTCGGGGGCCAGTAACAAAAAGATCAGATCCACCGGTTGATCATCGACGGAATCGAATTCGATCGGCTTCGAGAGCCGGGCGAACAGGCCGTGGAGGCGTGACAGATCGGGCAGCTTGCCGTGCGGAATGGCAATGCCGACACCGACGCCGGTTGTCCCCAGCCGTTCCCGTTCGAGTAGCGTGTCGAATATTGCCCGCTCGTGGAGGCCCGTCAGTTTCGCGGCGCGGCTCGAAAGTTCCTGCAACGCCTGCTTCTTACTGCTCGCCTTGAGATCGGCAATAACCCCATCGACACTGACCAGGTCAGCGATTTCCATGTTTTACTATTCCTCGCCGGCGGCGATTCCGTCGCCGCCTTTGTGATGATCGCGAATTTTTCTTTTATGGCGCCGTAGTTGTTTTTCGAGATGTTCCGCCGCGGCGTTGAAGCTTGTATGTATATCGGCATCGTCGGCGTGGCTTTCCCATTCCAGGCTCTTGCCCACATGCACCCGGATATGGGTGCGGAACAGGGCGCCTTCGTGGGTAAACGAGACCTGGGCATCAATGGCGTGATCGAAATATTTTTTGACGCCGTTTTCCAGGCGATCACTGACATGAGCGCGCAACGAATCGCCGACATCGATCTGTTGGCCGATTACCTTAATTTTCATAGCAAATGAGTTCCAATTATCGACGACACAACGTCTGCTCGGTAACCTGCCGACAGTCGAAAATCAGGTCCGGTAAAAATCGATTACGGTCCTGCGTAGGGTCAGCCGGTTTCTGAGAGGGCTGGAACATAGTTCCGCCCAATTGCCGAGTCAATAGCGCCGGATTCGGGTTCGTTTGCAGGCAGAAACGCCGTATCGATCAACCCATGCCGGCGCGCTTCTGGCGTCGGCGCTGCACCGACGAGGGAATGTGCATGGCTTCTCGGTATTTAGCGACCGTGCGCCGGGCAATATCGATGCCCTCGTCCTTGAGCGCGGCGGTGAGGCCATCGTCGGACAGGGTGCGCTTGGCGTCCTCGCCGTCGATCAACGCCTTGATGCGGTGGCGCACTGTTTCGGACGAGTGGCTGGCGCCGACGCCGTTGCTGTTGGGGATCGCGGTGGTGAAGAAGTAGCGCATCTCGAAGGTGCCGCGCGGGGTGATCATATACTTGTTGGCGGTCACCCGGCTGACCGTGCTTTCGTGCATCTCGATAGCGTCGGCGATGTCGCGCAGCACCAGGGGGCGCAGATATTCGATGCCATGAGTCAGGAACATTTCCTGCTGCCGCACCAGTTCACTGGCGACCCGCAAAATGGTGGCCGCCCGCTGGGCCATGGATTTGACCAGCCAGTTGGCCGAGTGCAGACAGCCGGAAATAAATTCCTTGTCCTGCTTGCAGGTGGTCTGCTTGCTGATGCGGGCATAATAGCGCTCGTTGACCAGCACCCGGGGCAGAGTGTTGCTGTTGAGTTCGACAATCCAGTCGCCGCCGGGGCCCTGGCGGACCATGACGTCGGGCACCACGGTCTGGGCAACCTCGCTGCCGAAGGCCAGTCCCGGCTTGGGGTTGAGGGCGCGGATTTCGGCCAGCATGTCGGTGAGGTCTTCGTCGTCCACGGCGCAGCGCCGCTTGAGCGTGGCCAGATCATGGGCGGCGAGCAGATCGAGATTGTCGAGCAGTGCCGCCATGGCGGGGTCGAGCCGGTCGCGCTCGCGCAGCTGCAGGGCCAGACACTCCCGGAGGTCGCGGGCAAACACCCCAGTGGGTTCGAGACGCTGGAGCTTGTTGAGAGCGCTCTCGACCCGAGCGACGGCGCAGCCCAGGCGCGCCGCGATGGTTTCGAGATCGCCGTCGATGTAGCCGGCATCGTCGATCAAGTCGATCACATGGGCGCCGATGGCCCGATCGACCGGGTCGTCGAGTTCGATGTTGAGCTGGGCCAGCAGGCGGTCGCGCAGACTGATTTCGCCAGCCGGCGCGTAATCGGCGCCGCCGCCTTCGCCGCCGCCCAGATTACGCCATGGCTCCATGACGATCGACGCCGGGGCCTCGTCGCCGGCATCGCCGTTCCACATGTTGTCGTAGTCGGAAACCAGGTCCGCGCCCGGCGCTTCAATCGGCGCCTCGACCGCTACGTCGTCGTTGACGGTCTCGGTCTCGGCGATCTCGGCGTCGGCGGTGCTA
>JAYGEF010000146.1:0-12208 GCA_046582535.1 Alphaproteobacteria bacterium | reverse complement strand
TTTCGCGCGACGTTGCCGCGTTATGGACACAGAGCGCCTCACCCATGCCGACGACCCGGTCGATGCAGTAGTTGGAGCCGACACAGGGTCGGATGCCCTCGACGTCGCCGGCCATCATCTTACGCACCAGATGGGGGTCGGCGATGTGCGGCCGGGTCATGCCGACCAGGTCGCAGTGGCCCTCCTCAATGGCCCGGTTCGCGGTCTCCACGTCGGGCACCCGCTGGCCGTGGATCACCGGGATGCCGATTTCCTGTTTGATGCGACTGGCGAGATAGAGGAACGGGGACACCGGCATGCGCATGCTGGCCATGGCGATGTCGAGATCGATGCTGTTGCGAAAGCCGCCGCCGATGACGTCGACGAAGTCAATATAGCCGCGCTCGACGTGCGCCTTGATAATGGCGACGCAGTCGTCGGGCGACAATCCCTGGTCATAGAGCTCGTCGCCGGACATGCGAATGCCGACCACGTAATCATCGCCGACCTGCTTGCGCACCTCGTCGCACACCTCGAAGCCGAAGCGCATACGGTTTTCCAGGCTGCCGCCGTATTTATCCGTGCGTTGGTTGGCCTCGGGCGACCAGAACGAGTCGATCAAGGCTTGAAACGCGCAGTGAATCTCAAAGCCGTCCAGGTCGCCTTCCTTGCAGCGTCGCGCCGCCTGGCCGAAGGCAAGGATCACCCGGCGGATGTCGAACTCCTCCATCTCCTTGGGGTGGGAGCGATGGTAGGTCTCGGGCACCCGCGACGGCCCGATGGGGACCAGCCAGGGATCGGTCTGCCATTGCATCTTGCGGCCAATATGGGTCAGCTGGATCATCAGCTTGGCGCCGTGGCGGTGCATGCGCGCGGCGAATTCCTTGAAGAAGGGGATCACCGAATCGTCGGCCGCCGAAATCTGATTGTATTCGTTGGCCGGTGAATCCACGGCGACCGTGGTCGAGCCGCCGAAGATGCTCAGGCCGAGACCGCCCTTGGCCTTTTCCTCGTGGTAGAGCTGGTAGCGCTCCTGGGGCTTGCCGTCCTTGCCGTAGCCCGGCGCGTGGCCGGTGCTCATGACCCGGTTCTTGAAGGTCACATTCTTGATGGTGAAGGGCTGCAACAGCGCGCCGTAGCGGTCCATGACGTCATTTCCCAAAATTATGGTCGGGCACTTTTACGCCCTTCGGGTGGCACCGGCACCGCCACGGCCAATAGGGTATCGCAGGCATGGCGGCGAAGCCAAGGGTTGGATGACTAGACGGAGCGCCGCATCGCGATCATCGGGTTCTCGGGATCGTGGTGAAAATGTCGGTAAATCTCAAAACCGCGCTTTTGGTAGAAGCTGAATGTTCGGAGATAGGGCTCGTATTCGGCGGCCGGGTCGAGGGATTCCACAGTGACCGTATCGAGGCCCTGGCCGCGGGCGAGGTCGAATACCGCCGCCACCAGGGCCGAGCCTACGCTCCGGCGATGGAATGCCGGCAGGACGCCGAGCCAGTGGATATTCAGGACCGATTGATCGAGGTGCCGGTCATCCACCGTTTGATGGACAAGCAAGCCGACAGGGTCGCCGCCCGAGGAGGCCGCCATGCCATCCATGATCGCCGCTTCCTTGGCGTATTTGACGTTGTATTTCTCGATGCCGAACCACTCGGGTAAGGCGGCGATGATGGTCCGGCAAAGCTGCTCACGATCATTGGCGTCATCCAGCGCGCGGACGTCGGTGTTCAATACGTTGATTCCCAATAATTTGCTGATGGCGCCAAGCGCGCCGCCTAATCGAAGCGCAGAAATCCGGCGTCGCCGTCCCGTTCGATTTGCGCCACGAGGGCGAGTTCCCAGGTCAGATAGTCGCGCATGGCCTGGGCCACGGCCTCCGGGTCCCCGGCCGTCTCGTCTTCATCGTCGTCCGGCGTGGTGAGCGGTTGGGCCGGGTCGGCCTCGGCCTCGCGGACCAGCGGTTCGTCGCGGACGTCATGAAATATCACCACGTCGCGCCAGCCCATCTGAAGCAACCATGACGCCGTCATGGTGGCCCGCACGCCATCATCGTCGATCAGGACCAGCCGTGCGCCGAGGACTCCAACGTATTCCTCGGTTGCCTGAACCAGTTGCCCGCCAGGGGCCGATCGCGCGCCGGCCAAATGACCGGCGGCGAACTCGTCCGGCGTCCGCACGTCGAACAGATAGAGCGTGCGCCTGTCCTGATCGGCCCGCCATTCGGCCAGTGTCTCGCGGCCGATCCGCCGCACGCCGAAACGCTTCGCTACTTTCGCGGCGGCCGACTGTGCCTTGGCCCGGCCCTCGGCGCTGGGATCAGGCGCCTGCCGTGTCTGGCCGTGCTCGAGTTTAAGGCCGGCCAGGTGCCAGCCCATGGTGCCATTCTCCAGCGCGGCCACGCGGTTGGGGATGCCCGCGTTGATCAGTGATTGGGCCCCGATGATCGATCGTGTGCGCCCGGCACAATTGACGACCACCAGGGTGTCCGGGTTCGGCGCCAGATCGCCGACGCGATAGACCAGTTCGGCCCCCGGTGTATCGATGCCGCCGGGAATGTTCATGCTGTGGTACTCGTCGTAGGGCCGGCTGTCGAGGATCAACATATCGGCGTCTTGGTCGATCAGCGCTTTGACCTCTGCTGCCGTCAGGCGCGGTGTGTGGTCGTGAATCTCGACGTATTCGCCGAATGCCTTGCTCGGCACGCCAGTACCGCTGAACAGCTCGAACCCGGCGGCGCCCCAGGACTCCACGCCACCGTCGAGAATGGCAACGTCGCCATAGCCGAGACCGGCAAGAATCGCCGCGCCACGCCCGGCCAGGTCCTCGCCGCCCCGGCCGGCGTCCATTACGGCGATAGCCACCCCGCTCCGGGGCAACAGGACGGGGAACTGTTGTTCCAGATCGCCAAGCGGCAGATTTCGAGCATGAAACAGGTGACATTCGGCAAATCCAGCCTCATCGCGCAGGTCGAGTAACGCCAGCTCGCCGCCCGAGCGGATACGGGCCTTGAGATCATGAGGTGAGATTTTCCGCGCCATGGGTCGTCCATCCGACAGTGTGAGGGGAAGCCTGTGTCGCGTCTCCGACATACCATAAACACGAATATCCGACACCAGCTTTACGAGGCCGACCGTGAAGGCTTCCTTCCGTCCGCGCCGAGCGCTATACAGTCTCACGAGCTTCCCAACCGTTTGAGGTCATCCATGCGCGCCGAAGTCGAGAGTCTGGCCGAAGAAATCGAGCAGTCGTTAGCGCTGCTGAGGAGGCGTCTTTGACTGGGACGCGGCACTCCGGCGGCTCGATGAGCTGAACGCCAAAGCCGAGGACCCGTCCCTGTGGGACGACCCCCAGGCGGCCCAGACGTTGATGCGCGAGCGCACCCGGTTGGATACCGCCGTCACCGAATGTCGTGACCTGGAGCAGGCCCTGGCCGACAACCTGGAACTGGTTGAGCTGGGCGAGGCCGAGGGCGAAGAATTGGTGGTCGACGAGGCCATTGCCGAGCTCAACAAGCTGGGCAAACGCACCGCCCGGCTGCGCATCGAGAGCCTGTTGTCGGGCGAGGCCGACGGCAACGACTGCTACATGGAAATTCACGCCGGGGCCGGCGGTACGGAAAGCCAGGACTGGGCGGAAATGCTGCTGCGCATGTATGTGCGCTGGGCCGAGGCCCACGGCTACAAGGTCGAGTGGATCGAGGAAAGTCCGGGCGAGGAGGCCGGCATCAAATCGGCCACAGTGCGCTTCAATGGCGTCAACGCCTATGGTTGGTGCAAGACCGAAAGCGGGGTTCATCGCCTGGTGCGCATCTCGCCCTACGATTCCAGCGCCCGGCGCCATACCAGCTTCGCCAGCGCCTGGGTCTATCCGGTGATCGACGACACCATCGAAATCGTCGTCGAGGACAAGGATTTGCGGGTCGACACCTACCGGGCATCGGGGGCCGGCGGCCAGCACGTCAACAAGACCGACAGCGCCGTACGCCTGACCCATCTGCCCACGGGCATCGTCGCCCAGTGCCAGAACAACCGCTCCCAGCACCGCAACCGGGCCGAGGCCATGGACATGCTGCGGGCCCGGCTCTACGAGCTCGAGCTGCAGACCCGCGAGGCCGAGGCCCAGGCTCAGGAAGATGCCAAGAGCGACATCGGCTGGGGCCACCAGATCCGCTCCTACGTGCTGCACCCTTACCAGATGGTCAAAGATCTGCGCACCGGGGTCGAAACCTCCAACCCGAACGCCGTTCTTGACGGCGATCTCGACGATTTCATGGCCGCCGCCCTGGCCGCCCGCCTGGGCGGTGAAGATGACGAAGAACAAGGAACCACATAATGGCAAGCCCAAGTCCCGCTCTTTCCAACTCGACCATCGTCGCCGCCTACCGTGACAAGACCCCGGGATCGGCTGCCCTGGCGGCGGAGGCGTCCGACGCCTTCCCCAGCGGCATCACCCATGATTCGCGCCATCTCGTCCCTTACGGCATGTATGTGGAGCGCGCTCAGGGTTCCCATAAGTGGGACGTGGACGGCAACGAATACATCGATTACTTCGGCGGCCACGGCGCCCTGATGCTCGGTCACAATCACCCGGAGGTGGTGGCGGCAATCCATCAGGCCATGGACCGAGGCAGCCACTTCGGCGCCAACCATCCTTACGAGCTGCGTTGGGCCCAGGCGGTCAAGCGGCTGATGCCCGGCATTGAGCGCCTGCGCTTTACCTCGTCGGGGACCGAGGCCACGCACCTGGCTCTGCGTCTCGCTCGGGCCTATACGGGGCGCTCCAAGGTGGTGCGTCTCGATGTCCACTTCCATGGCTGGCACGACCATATGACCGGCAGCGCTGGCGGCAAGGCCGCACCGGGGGTGTTGCCCGAGATCGCAGAGAACGTGGTGCTGATACCGCCCGGCGATATGGACGCCCTGGCCGCGGCCCTGGCCGGCGACGATGTGGCGGCGGTCATCTTCGAGCCCACCGGCGCCTATTTCGGGGTCATTCCGCTGGCGCCGGACTACCTGTTCAAGGCCCGCGAGTTGACCGAAAAGCACGGCACCGTGCTGGTCTTCGACGAAGTGGTCACCGGCTTCCGGGTCTCGCCCGGCGGCGCCCAGGTTCACTACGGGGTGACCCCCGATCTCACCGCCCTGGCCAAGATTCTCGCCGGCGGCCTGCCCGGCGGCGCCGTGGCCGGGCGCAAGTCGATTCTCGACGGCCTCGATTTCGCGGCGGCCAAGGACAGCGGCGCCGAGAAGATCCAGCACCAGGGCACCTTCAACGCCAACCCGGTATCGGCGGCGGCGGGCATCGCGGCGCTCGGTATTATCGCCACCACCGACGCCTGCGAGCGGGCCAACACCTCGGCCGCGACTCTGCGCGGGGCGTTCAACCAGGTGCTGGCCGAGGCCGGCGTGCCGTGGGCTGCCTACGGCGAGTATTCCGCCGTCCACGTGTTCACCAATCCCCAGGGACTCAGCGTCGATCCGCTGAACTTCGATCCCTCGGCCTACCGCTACGACCAGATCATGCGCGACAAATCCGAGGTCGTGCGCAAGCTCCGCCTCGCCATGGTGATCAACGGCGTCGACCTTGCCGGCGCCGCCAGCTGCATGCTCTCGGCGGTCCACGGCGACGACGACCTGACAAAAACCACCGACGCCTTCCGCACCGCCCTGGCCATGCTCAAGGACGACGGCGAGCTTTAGTCTGCAAGCGCCTTGATTCTAATTATGTGGACGCCTTACTTAATTTTATAAGTAAGGTGTTCCCATAATTATTTGGAGCGCGCATCCCGCAGCGCCGGCAGGGCGGCGCGGATGATGGTGTAGGCGGCGCTGAGTTCGAGGGCGGCTATCAGGGCGCCGACGATGAGATCGGGCCAGGCGGTGGCGGTTATGGCGACGGCGCCGGCGGCAGCCAGCACCAGCACATTGGCGATGGCGTCGTTGCGGCTGCACAGCCACACCGAGCGCATGTTGAGATCGTCGCCCCGGTGCCAGTAGAGCAGCAGGGCCGCGCCAACGTTGGCGGTCAGGGCGAGGACGCCAATACTTCCCATAATACCGGCATCGGGCAGCACCGGGTCGGTGGCGCGCCACAAGGCAATGGCGATCACCCAGAGGCCGAAGACAGCCATGGCCAGACCCTTGGCCAGAGTCGCGCCGGCCTTCCACTGGACCGACTTGGTCAGCACGTAGAGGGTCAGGCCGTAGGTCGCCGCGTCGGCCAGGAAGTCGATGGCGTCGGCCAGCAGGGCGGTCGAGCCGGCGAGCCAGCTCGACACCATCTCGACCCCGAACATGGTCCCGTTGACCCAAAGCACGATCCACAGCACCCGACGCTGACGGCGCAGCAGCGCATCATCCGAATTGGGGTCGAGGGCAGGGGGTTCGCAGCAGGCGGTCATGGGCTGTCGTTAGCCGTTGTTGACCAGGAGCGGCCTTGTTGCCGCCGATAGAGAGCTTCGCTGTCGGCCATCGTCATCGAAGTTGTCGGGGTCGAGCCACTCCTCGAAGGCGTCGCGCAATGCCGGCCATTCGCTGTCGATGGCCGCGTACCACGCGGTGTCGCGGTTGCGGCCCTTGTAGATCGTCGCCTGGCGAAACACGCCTTCATAGGACAGGCCGAGCCGCTTGGCGGCGGCCCGGGAGCCGGCGTTGTGGGCGTCGCATTTCCAATCAAAGCGCCGGTAGCCGAGGTCGAAGGCACGCTTTATCATCAGGACCATGGGTTCGGTCGCCGCCGGGCTCTTCTGCAATGTCGGCGCATAGTTGATGTGGCCGACCTCGATACTGCCGACGGCCGGATTGATATTCAGATAGCTGGCCACGCCGACCGCCTTGCCGTTGGCGTTGTCGATGATGGCGTGGAACAGCGGATCGTCGCCCCGGCATTCAAGGTCCATCCAGGCCTGATAGTCCTCCAGCGTCGCCATGGGACCGTAGGGCAGGTAAGTCCAGATGCGGTCTTCCCTGTCCGCCTTGTTGGCCGCGTGGAGATCAGCGCCGTGGCGCGCCGGATCGATCGCCTCGACCCGGCAGTAGCGCCCGGTCATGGGTTCGCGGGACGGCAGGGACGGCGGCGACCATTCGGGCAGGGCGTGGCCGATGGGCTGACCGAGATGGTTCACGCGACCTGTCATGGCCTCAACTTGTCAGGGGTTCATAGTAACCGGCGGGGAACCCGGCCTGGTCACGCGCTGCTGTATTGAAGGGCGGTTTGATCAGGCCTTTGAAGTGCTCGCGCACCAGGGACTGATAGGTCGGCTCCGGGTCGTGGTTCCGGCGCGTGCAAATCCAATCGAACCAGCGCCGGCCCGCCGCCACATGGCCGATTTCCTCGCGATAGATGATCTCGAGTACCGCGACGCTGGCCTTGTCGCCGTTCGAGCGCAGCCGGTTGATCATGGTCGGCGTCACGTCGAGACCGCGGGCCTCAAGCACCAGAGGCACCACGGCGAGACGGGCGGCGAGGTCATGGGCGGTGGCTTCGGCCGCCTGCCACAGGCCGTCATGGGCCGGCAGGTCGCCATAGGCGGCGTCAAGCTCGGCCAGGCGTCCGGTGAGCAGACTGAAATGCTCGGCTTCCTCGGCTGCTACCCCGACCCAGTCGTCATAGAACTCGCGCGGCAGGTCTTCGGCGCTAAAGCGGGCGATGAGGTCCCATGCCAGATCGATGGCGTTGAGCTCAATATGGGCGATGGCGTGAAGCAGGGCGATCCGCGCCGCCTGCGCGCCGTCGGCATTGCGCTTGGGCATATGACGCGGCGCCAGCAACTCAGGCCGTTCCGGGCGCGCCGGGTGATCCGGCGGCGTGGCTTCGCCCACATGAATTTCGCCCGTCCGCCATGCCGCTGCGGTGCTGCGGCTCAAGGAAACCTTGCGCTCGGGCTCGGCTGTCATAAGTATGGCGTCGGCCCGGCTCGTAAGACTGGCAGCGGCAGCTGTTGGTTGCTCGTTCATGGCCGGGACTATAGTCGACCGACCGGCCCGATGACACGAGGAACACGCTATGACACATGCCATGCAATCGCCGCGCCTCGGCGTCGCCATGCCCCAGACCGACATGGGCGGCGATCCGGCGGTCGTCCGCGCCTACACCCAGGCGGCGGAAGACTTCGGGTTCGACCATCTGGTGACCTACGACCATGTGCTCGGCGGCAACCCCGAGACCAATGAGGGTTACACCGGCGATGGCTTGTTCCACGATCCCTTCGTGCTGTTGGGCTTCATGGCGGCGTGCAGCCAGCGCATTGAGCTTTCGGTCCAGGTGCTCATCCTGCCCCAGCCAGCGCCAGACCGCCCTGGTGGCGAAACAGGCGGCGTCCCTCGACGTGCTGAGCAACGGCCGCTTGCGCCTCGGCATCGGGGTCGGCTGGAACGAGATTGAATTCGTCGGCCTCAATGAGAACTTCAAGAACCGGGGCCGGCGCTCCGAGGAACAGGTCGAGGTCATGCGGGCCCTGTGGGCCGAGCCCTTTGTTGCCTTCGAGGGCAAGTGCCATACCATCCCCGACGCCGGCATCAATCCCTTGCCGCCACGGCGCCATATCCCGCTGTGGTTCGGCGGTCACGCGGCGGTGACGCTCAAACGCATCGCCAGGCTGGGTGATGGCTGGATGCCCCTGGCTTACCCACCGGGCGACGCGGTTAACGAAGAGATCGCCAAGTTGAGGCGCTACACCCAGGCGGCGGGACGCGATGCGGATGCGGTTGGCATCGACGCCTGGGTTTCCATGGGCAACGAAGACCCGGATCAATGGCGCCAGGAGTTCAAGGATTGGCGCGATTGCGGGGCCACTCACATCACGCTCTCAACCGCGTTCACCGGATTTCATCACCAGCGTATCGACGGCACCACCCTGGATGCCCACCTGGAGGCCATCGAACGCTACCGCGACGCCGTCGCTGATCTACGTTGACAATTTCGCCGCCGGCTCGTCGATGAGTCGGGCGTAGATTTTACGGACACTTGCCTGGGCCGCCAGAAGCTTGTCCCGCAGGTCGTCGAAATCGGCGGCTTCGCCGGTTCGCGCCAGGGCCGCGCGCAGGGCGTCTGATGACTGGTGCTCAACCTGGACTCCATCGACGGTCAGTCGCAGCATGCCCCGCACCCGGCGCATCAACAGCGAGGCTGAGATCAGCGCCGCCGCGTGGTCAGACCCCAATAGCCCGGCGACATTGAGGCGGCGGAAGGCGTCAACGGTGTTGGGCGCGGTGATGGCCGGGTGTTCGGCGCCATGGCGCAGTTGCAGGTACTCGGCGATGAATTCCAGGCCGACCAGGCCGCCGCGCATATATTTGGTCTTCCACGGCACGTCAATGTGGTGTTCGGTATCCATGCGCTGGCGCATACTGGCGACATCGGCCAACAGCGTATCCGCGTCACGGGAACGGTGCAGGATATCGCCGATGGCCGCCTCGACCCGCGTTGCCAGATCATCGGGGCCGGCGACCACCCTGGCCCGGGTCAGGGCCATGTGCTCCCAGGTCCAGGCCGCCTGGCGCTGGTAGTCCACAAAGCTTGCAATCTCGGATGCCACCGGACCGGTACTGCCCGAGGGGCGCAACCGCATGTCGATCTCGTAAAGCCGGCCTTCGCCGGTCAGGGCCGTCAGGGCGTTGACCAGGCGTTGGCTGAGGCGCGCAAAGTAGTGGCTCACCAGCAGCGGTTTGGCGCCATCCGATTGACGCACGCCTTCGGGACTGTCGTAGATGAAGGTGAGGTCCAGGTCCGACGATATGGTCATCTCGCGGCCGCCCAGATTGCCGAGGCCGACGACTGCCAGGCCGGCGCCCGGTACTCGGCCATGGGCCTCGGCGAAGGTGTCCTCGACTCGCGGTTTGATGGCCCGCAACACCGCGTCGGCGAGATCTGCCAGAGTGGCGCCGAGGCGATCGGTATCGCCCTGGCCGCGCAGCATCTGGACGCCGATCTGGAACTCCCGGTCGTGAGCCCAGCGCCGGCTGATGTCGAGCACATCTTCGAAGTCCCGAGCCTGGTCCAGCATGTCGCCGAGTTCAGCGGTGAGGGCGTCGGCACCGGGCAGCGGCGCGTCGAAATCGCCGCTCAGCACGCCGTCGAGCAATCCGGCGTTGTGACTCAGGCGCTCGGCCAGACGCGGTGCCGTGCCCATGATCTCGGCGACCAGATCGAGCAGGGTGGGCCGGGCATGAAACAACGAGAACAACTGCACCCCGGCCGGCAGGCGGGACAGGAACTCATTGAAGTTATGCAGTGCCGCGTCCGGATTGGCGGTGCGGGCGAGTGCGCCGAGCAGGGTCGGCATAAGTTCGGTGAGGATTTCCCGCGCCCGGGTGCTGCGCACCGCGCGATAGCGGCCATGGTGCCAGCCACGGACCACGGCGCCCACGGCGGCGCCATCGGCGAAGCCCAGTTCGGCCAGGGTTGCCAGAGTGCCGAGATCGTCCTCGGTGCCGGTGAAGACCAGATTGCCGGCCGGCGCCAACTCGGCTTCCTCCTCGAACAACTCGGCGTAATGGCGCTCGACCAGTTCGAGGCGCAGGGTCAGGCCTTGGGCAAAGGCGTCGCCGTCTTTGTAGCCAAGGAACACGGCCAGAGCGTCGATCTCGGCCGGGTCCTCGGGCATGGTGTGGGTCTGGGCGTCGTTGATCATTTGCAGGCGATGTTCGACCCGGCGCAGGTAGCGATACGCGGCGGTCAGTTCCTCGGCCGCCTGGTGGTCGATACGGCCGGCCTCGGCCAGGGCGGCGAGTGCCTCGACGGTAGGGCGGCGTCGCAGGGCGGGTTCACGGCCACCCCAGATGAGTTGCTGGGTCTGGGCGAAAAACTCGATCTCGCGAATGCCGCCGCGCCCGACCTTGATGTTGTGGCCGGCCACGGCGATGGTGGCGCTGCCGTGGTGGGCGTTAATCTGGCGCTTGATGGAATGGATGTCCTCGATGGCGGCGAAATCCAGGTTCTTGCGCCAGATGAACGGCACCAGGGCGGTGACGAAGGCGTCGCCCACCGCCCGGTCGCCGGCCACCGGGCGCGCCTTGATCATGGCCGCCCGTTCCCAGTTCTGTCCGAGGCTTTCGTAGTAGGTCTCGGCGGCCTCCACCGACAGCGCCGGCGGTGTGGCGCCAGGGTCGGGCCGCAGCCGCAAGTCGGTTCGAAAGACATAGCCGTGGGCGGTGCGTTCCTGCATCAGGCGCACCAGTTGCCGGGTCATGCGGACGAAACAGGGCTGCGCCCCATGAGCCCCATCGCGGCCGATATACTGAGCCACCGCCGGGTCGTAGAGCACCATCAAATCGATGTCGCTGGAGTAATTGAGCTCCCCCGCGCCGAGCTTGCCTAGGCCGAGAATAGTAAGGCCGCTGCCGGTTTCCGGGTCTTCGTGGTCGGCGAGACGGAGATCGCCGGCGTTGGCGGCGGCGCGCAAGAGATGGGCGGTGGCGGCGCCCAGGGCGGCCTCGGCAAAGCGCGACAGGGCGCCGGTCACCTGTTCGAGCGACCACAAGTTGGTGATGTCGGCGGCGGCAACCAGCAGGGCCAGGCGACCCTTGGCCACACGCAACCGCTCCATCACCTTATTGGCGTCGTCACCGGGATCGCCCGGGAGATCGCCGAGCACAGAATCGAAGCACGGCGCCGGTCCGTCCTCGGCGAGGCGTATCATGAAGTCCGGGTTGCGCAGGATGCAGTGGCCGAGGAACGGGCTGTTGCCGAACATGGCTTGCAGAAAAGCCTCGCCCATGGAATCGTCGCGAAGCGCCTCGACCGCTGCTGTAAGGCCGCTGTCACCGCCCGCCGATAGCCAGTTTTCCATGCCAATGCGAGCCCGGTCTTGATCGAAGGCCACAGGCAGGTCGCTGATATTTTCAAATAATGTAAAGTTCGCCATTCCGCGCAACCGGGGTTCGGTGCACACTGCGCGAGCCGCTGGTTTCGGTCAAGAACACGAAGAGGTCTGCTCCCGGTGATTCGTCCCACCGCCCGATTTATCATGCATGCGATGGCGTCGTTGGTCGCCGTCACGGCCATTGTCATCGCCGTGTTCGCCTGGCGGCTGTCGGGTGGGCCGATTTCCCTCGCCGTACTCACGCCCTACGTGCAGGACGCCCTGAGCCAGACCGAGTCTCCCTATCAGGTGGAATTCGCCGACACGGTCCTGACCTGGGCCGGGTGGGAGCGGGCCCTCGACATCCGCATTGTCGATGTCCGGGTGGTCGGCGCCGACGGCGCGGTCGCCGCCAGCGCTCCC
>JAYGEF010000383.1:0-3856 GCA_046582535.1 Alphaproteobacteria bacterium | reverse complement strand
GGCCGCCCGAAATACGCTGTAGTCGGAACCGACTGCCGCCCCCGACGCCAACGCCCCGGGGCCGAAGAAGAAATGATAGATCAAGGACCCGGCGTAGACCGCCAGGAATATCGCCGCATAAGCCCGGATCAGAGGCGCGCTAAGCCAGTGCCGGTCAGCCCTGGGATTGTTGTCCATATATAGGTCATCAACCTGATGGAGTTGCCATAGTACGAGCACAGGCAGGGTTCCGGGAAACCCTATTTCAGTGACGCCGTCCCATCACGCCGGTAATCTGGCGCCAGGGGGAGACATCATGGCGGCCAGCGGATCAAAGAAGGTTGTTTATGCGGCGCTGGCAGGCAATGGCCTGATCGCCGTGACAAAATTCGCCGCCGCATCCTATACGGGCAGTTCCGCCATGTTCAGCGAGGCCATCCACTCGCTGGTCGATACCGGCAACCAGGCGCTGCTGCTGTTCGGCATGCACCGGGCAGCGAAGCCGGCCGACAAGGCCCATCCTTTCGGCTACGGCAAGGAGGTCTACTTCTGGGCTTTCGTGGTGGCCATTCTGATCTTCGCCCTGGGCGCAGGTGTTTCGATCTACGAAGGCATCGCCAAACTGCGCTATCCCCACCCGGTCACCGGCGTCTACATTAATTACCTGGTGCTCGCCGTCGCCATGCTGTTCGAGGGCGGCGCCTGGCTGGTGGCGTTGCGCGAATTCCGTACCACCAAGGGACCGGACGGCTATCTCACCGCCATTCGCGACAGCAAGGATCCGACCGTCTTCACGGTACTGTTCGAGGACAGCGCCGCCATGCTCGGCCTGGTTATCGCCTTTGCCGGCATCGCCATCGGCCAGTGGACCGGCCAACCGATTTTCGACGCCCTGGCATCCATCGGCATCGGCGCGGTGTTGGCGGTGACCGCCGCGTTCCTCGCCTATGAATGCAAGGGGTTGCTCATCGGCGAGGCCGCCTCACCGGCGGTGGTTGCCGGTATCGAAGCCATTGCCGAGGCTAGCGACGGTACCCTGCGCATCAACGAAATCAGGACGTTACACTTCGGCCCCGAGGACGTGCTGGTAACTCTCAGCCTCGACTTCGCCGACAGTCTCAGCTCGGCCGACGTGGAGGCCGAGATATCGGCCATGGAGCAGCAGATCAAGGAGAAATTTCCCGCGGTCTCGCGGGTCTTCATCGAGGCGCAAAGCTGGACCTCGCACCTGGCGGCAACCCGTCGATGAAGGCCCGTGCTCTACGAGTCTTTATTCATCACGCTCAGGACGTTGCGAATTTCCTCGCATATGGTGACGCCGACATAAAGCAAGCCGTATGCTGGCAAACCGATAAAGAACGAGTTCCAGGCGATGACCCAGACATTCGCCGGCTCTTCTCCGCCGAGGGCGCCGACCAGCGCGAAAATCAGGAAGACCGCCGCTATAATCAAGCTCATGAAGACGCCGGCAACGCCAAGAATCTTCAAAACCAAGGTGAATTGCGAGGATGCCATGGGCTTTCACTCTTGCTGTTATCTGGACCCGGTCACGTTAACAACGTCGCAGTTGAGTCAGCTAATTTTGTCCCTGCAAACTGACCATAAACCATCTTCGCACAATGTTTCAAACACTTAAGCTCAGTGCCTGATAACCGTAACGGCGCCATGAACAGCTTTGACGTAGCGGTTGTCGGTGGCGGCATGGTTGGTTCGGCCATCGCCTACGGCCTGGCGCGCCGTCGATTGTCGGTGGTCATGCTCGACGAAGGCGATGTCGCCTTCCGCGCCGCCCGGGGCAATTTCGGTCTCGTCTGGGTCCAGGGCAAGGGCGCCAACATGCCCGCCTACGCCGCCCTGACCCGGCGCTCCTCGGACGCCTGGCCGGCCTTCGCCGATGAACTTGCCAAGGCCACCGGTGTTGAACTGGAACATCGGCGAGCGGGCGGCGTCGATATCTGCTTTGACGATGAGTCGTTGACGGCGCGCCAGGCCATGCTGTCCCGCATGGACCGGGAAACCGATGGCGGCTTTCCGTTCGAAATTCTCGACCACGCGGCCCTGGCCAATCTATTGCCCGGCCTCGGACCCAAGGTCGCCGGCGGTTCCTACTGCCCGATCGACGGCGACGCCAATCCGCTCCATCTGCTGCGCGCCCTTCATGCGGGGTTTATCGGCCTGGGCGGCGACTACCGGGCCGAGCACCGGGTCCGGGCCATCACCCCCGAGGCCGGCGGCTTCACCGTGAACGGCGACGGCCGGGCGGTTACCGCTGGGAAGGTGGTTTTGGCTGCCGGCCTCGGCAATGCCGACCTGGCGCCGGGCCTGGGATTGCGCGCGCCCGTGGCGCCCCAGCGCGGCCAAATTCTGGTCTCCGAGCGGCTCGCGCCGGTGCTGCCCCTGCCCACCGGCATCGTCCGCCAGACCGGCGCCGGCAGCATGCAGTTTGGCGATTCCGTGGAAGAGGTCGGCTTCGATGATGGAACCACCAGCGCCGTCATGGGCGTAATCGCCCACCGGGCGGTAACCGCCTTCCCCTATCTTCGCGACGTGCGCGTGGTGCGCGCCTGGGGCGCCTTGCGGGTCATGACTCCGGACGGCCATCCAGTCTACCAACAATCGGCCACACATCCCGGCGCCTATGTCGCCTGCTGTCACAGCGGCGTCACCCTGGCCGCCGGCCACGCCACGGAGATCGCCGACTGGATCGCCGGCGACAGCCCGCCCGCCAACTTCGATGCCCTGTCGCCGGATCGTTTCGATGTTTAGACGGCTTGATCCCGGCGTCACGGTGCGCCTGACCCTGGACGGCGAGACCATCGAGGCGGTGGCTGGAGACAGCGTTGCCGCCGCCCTGCTCGCCGCCGACGCGGTTGCCTTCCGCACCACCCCGGCATCCGGCGAACCGCGCGCGGCCTACTGCATGATCGGCGTCTGCTTCGACTGCCTGGTGACCATCAACGGCGTGGCCAACCGCCAGGCCTGCATGAAGACCGTGCGCGACGGCATGCGCGTGGAACGCCAGCACGGTGCCCGGCAAGTGATCGGTGCCATGCCATGAAAAGCCGATACGATCTGGCCATCGTTGGCGCTGGCCCGGCCGGTCTCGCCGCCGCTGCCCTGGCCGGCGACCTTGGCCTGACAACCCTGCTGCTCGACGAACAACGGCAGCCCGGCGGTCAGGTCTACCGCAATATTGAAACCACGCCACCTGCGCGCCACCAGGTCCTGGGGCCGGACTACGCCAAGGGTGATGCCCTGGCCAAGGCCCTGCGCGGCAGCACCGTTGACTATGTGGCCGACACATCCGTATGGCGCGTCGAGCCCGGCGGCGCGATCGGCCTGTCGCGAAACGGCGTCGCCCACCTGATATCCGCCGGTACGGTCATACTGGCCACCGGCGCTATTGAGCGGCCCTGCCCGATCCCCGGCTGGACCCTGCCCGGCGTCATGACCGCCGGCGCCGCGCAAACCCTGTTGAAGGCGTCGGGTATGGTCGCCGAAGGCGCGGTGTTCGCCGGCAGCGGACCGCTGCTCTATCTCATCGCCGAACAATATGCCGCCGCCGGAGCCATGCCGCGCGCCATCCTCGACACCACGCCCGGGGCCAATTACCGGCGCGCCGCGCGGTACCTGCCGGAGGCGCTCATGGCGGGGAACTATCTTGCCAAGGGTCTGAAGCTGATGGCTACCCTGCGCCGCCGGGGGGTGGCAATCATCAAGGGCGTCGATGCCCTTCGCGCCACCAGCGATGACAGCCTTGAATCAGTTGAATATCGCCGCAAAGGTCGTTGGTCGTCGGTCGATACGAACCACCTGTTCCTCCACCAGGGCGTCATCCCCAACCTCAACCTGGCCCGTGCCGCCGGTTGCGAAATAG
>JAYGEF010000236.1:0-6589 GCA_046582535.1 Alphaproteobacteria bacterium | reverse complement strand
GGACATCTCGTTCAAGGTGGCGCCGGGCGAGACCGTCGCCCTGGTCGGTCCCACCGGCTCGGGCAAGACCAGCATCACCGCCCTGGTTCATCGCTTCTACGACACCTGGGAGGGCCGGGTGCTGGTCGGCGGCCACGACGTGCGCGACGTGACCCAGGATTCCCTCGGCCGCGAGGTCGCCATGGTGCTTCAGGAACCCTACCTGTTCACGGGCACCATCTTCGACAACATCCGCTACGCCAAGACCGGGGCGAGCCGCGACGACGTCATCACTGCCGCCACGGCGGTCGGCGCCCATGACTTCATCATGCGCCTGCGCGAGGGCTACGAGACCCGGCTCGACCAGGGCGGGGTCAACCTCTCGGTCGGCCAGCGCCAGCTCTTGAGCTTCGCCCGGGCGATCATCGCCGACGCCCGCATCCTGGTGCTCGACGAGGCCACGGCCAACGTCGACAGTCACACGGAACTCGAAATTCAGCGCGCCCTGGCCCGTCTGCTGGAGGGGCGAACCGCCATGGTCATCGCCCACCGCCTGGCCACCATTCGCGGCGCCGACCGCATCATCGTGCTTCAGGACGGCGCCATCATCGAGACCGGAAATCACGACCAACTGATGGACTCAGGCGGCCTCTACAGCCGCCTCTACCGTATGAACTACGCCTCGTTCGACGACATCCCCGACGACGAAGTCCGCGGCCTCGGCGACGACGGCGGCACCTGAAGGAGATTCCCATGGCCGACAAAATTACCAAGAGCGAAGCCGAGTGGATGGAACAGCTCTCCGTGGAGCAATACCAGGTGACCCGCCAGCATGCCACCGAGCGACCGTTCAGCGGCCAATACTGCGATACCAAGGCACCGGGCAACTACGCCTGTATCTGCTGTGGCGAGGCGCTGTTCGGCTCCGACACCAAGTTCGACTCGCGGTCCGGCTGGCCGAGCTTCTGGCAACCCCTGTCCGAAGACAAGGTCGAAAGCGAGACCGACGACACCCTTGGCATGACCCGCACCGAAGTCCACTGCGCCCGCTGCGACGCTCACCTGGGCCACATCTTCCCCGACGGCCCCCCGCCCACCGGTCTGCGCTATTGCCTCAACTCGGCGGCGTTGAAGCTGGAGCCCGAGGGGTAGGGCGCAAAGGCGGCCAGGACGCGATGATCAGCGGTGATTGAGCGCCAGTTGATCGACCCAACTAATTTGTGTCGCATTCGGCTCACGCAGGCGGGCCATCTCCAGCAATATCTTTCTCAGCATGGCGGCGGCGAATTGATCGTTGCTGGTGGCCAGCTCCAGGAAGGAGCCAAGACCGCCGATGACTTCACGCCGGAAGTAGCGGGACAGCACGTCGATGGCCGGGCCGTCGGCCATGATCAGGCCGTTGACGGTGATGCCGCGGGCCATGGCCACGTTGCGGTCGACCCGGGCGCAGCGTCCGATGTTGGAGATGCCGTCGGCGACCACGTTGATAACATTCTTGGTCGCCGGCCAGGGCAGGGCATCGAGTTGTTTCATGCCGACCTCGATGGCGAAGGCGACGTCGGTCTGGGGGCCGTGCTCGGAGGTTGCTTGGCGGGCATAGTCGAGTTCAAGGATCGCCGCCGCCACGTCGGCGTCTTTGCCGTTGGCGATCCACATCCAGGGCAGGATCACCTCATGACGGCCGAAGCTCGACCAGGTAACCACTGAAAGCGCGATGCCGCCGTGCCAGCCGATACCTACGGCGTAGCGGAACCGGGAATTGCGCAGGGTATAGATCAAGCCGTCAATCTGCGCCCTGGCCTCGCTGAAATCGATCGATTCCGAGCGGTCGAGCGCAACCACGATGGCGATATCCACCGGCTCCGTTGTCTGTGCCGGAGCGGCGGCAGGCAGGAAGCAGAGCATCAATACAAACAACCAACGCATCATTATCCCTCCTAGACCTTAGGCCGTCGATCCGAGGACAACAAAGACTCGTCATGCCGTAGCGCGGCGATGCCCATTCTATACCGCCGCCGTCTTTGAACAAACGGATGATTGCATGGTCGTCAGCCATGGGATAATCGCGGCTCAACGGCTCCCGTCATCGGCGTCCGGTGTTTCCGGTGCTAACAGGTCGGAAAAATCGGGCGGCCGCGCGTTTCGGGCGCAGCTTCCGTGCGGATGAATATCGCTCATTCGAACGGGACTGGTTGCCTTGGCCGGCTTCCGGCCGTCGCCGTGCCCCGTCAGCGCGCGCCAGGCCCGCGTGATAAGCCCGTCCATGGCCGGATTGCCGGACTTCACTTGTCGTGCCATCGTCAACCCTTTCGTCGGTTCGCACCAGATTTCGCCGCGGAAAGCGGCCAAGCCGCCGTTCCTTCGAACTACTATAACAATTGCTATATTCAGGAGAATGGGTCAGGAATGGAAAATTCTGTTCCAACAATTGGGATAAAAAATGGACCGTCTCGGGGCAATGCGCGTGTTTGTCGCCGTGGTCGACGCGCAAGGGTTTTCAGCGGCCTCGCGGGCGCTGCGTATTCCATTGTCCACGGTCAGCCGAAAAATCGCTGAACTCGAGAGCCATATCGGCGCTCAATTGCTGACCCGTTCCACGCGCAAGGTCATCGTCACCGACAGTGGAGGGCATTATTACGAGGATGCGCGCCGCATTCTTGACGCGGTCGAGGCCGCGGAGCATCAGGTTTCCGGCGAATACCAACAGCCCAAGGGACATTTGACGATTACCGCGCCGACGCTTTTCGGCCGCCGAATATTGCTACCTATCGCCAATGACTTCATGCGGCTTCATCGCGATATTACCATTCGGTTCCACCTGACCAATTCCGTGGTCGATTTGCTGGCGGAACACCTCAATCTGGGAATCCGGATCGGTCCGTTGGCGGATAGTTCGATGATCGGCACGCAGGCCGGGATCATACGCGAGATCGTCTGTGCCAGCCCGCGTTATCTCTCCCAGTATGGCCGCCCGCTTTCGCCGAGTGACCTCGCGCGGTATCAATGCATTACCTACGCCAGGTCCGACGCCCCGAAAGAATGGATATTCAAGTCGGCAACGGATGGTATTGAACGGGTCCCGATCAAGGCGAGGCTGGCGCTTGATTCAGTGGAGGGGGTCGTCCTCGCGGCGGTGCAGGATGCCGGCGTCGCCATGATGTACTCGTATCAGGCCGCGCACCACATCGCCGCCGGCCGATTGGAGATCATTCTGAAGGACCGCGAGATCGATCCGTTGCCGTTGAGTTTCATATATCCCCAAGACAGGCTGGTCCCGCAAAAGGTACGGGCCTTCATCGACTTCGCCATGCCGCGCCTTCGTGAGCGTCTCGAAGGCATCGCGGCGCAATGTTCGCAATGATCCCGCGCCCTGTCCGGATGGCGATTCCGGGCCGCT
This sequence comes from Alphaproteobacteria bacterium, assembly GCA_046582535.1. Classification (GTDB taxonomy): domain Bacteria; phylum Pseudomonadota; class Alphaproteobacteria; order JAAXGF01; family JAAXGF01; genus JAYZAP01. The sequence continues at coordinate 3,213 of JAYGEF010000236.1, read as the reverse complement.
AAACCGAGGCACCGCCGTCGAGGACGATGCCGGCGCCCGACATCAGGCTCGAGGCGTCGGAGGCCAGGAACAGGATGGCGCCCGAAATGTCCTCGGGCACGCCAATGCGGCCCAGCGGCGTGCCGGCGACACTTTCGGCGTACATGTCCTCGGGCTCCATGCCGATAGCCCGGGCCTCGCCTTCCAGCATCGGCGTGATGACGTCGCCGGGGCAGACCGCATTGACCCGGATGTTGTTGGGGCCGTGGTCGATGGCCATGGCGCGGGTCATCTGCATGACCGCGCCCTTGCTGGCGCAGTAGGCGGCCATGCCGGCGGCGCCGGTCAGCGAGGCGGTCGAAGCGACGTTGATGATGGAACCGCCGCCCTGGGGCTTCATGATGCCGACCGCGGCGCGGCAGGTGTAGAACACCGCGTCGACGTTAATCGCCATGGTGGCGCGCCACTCGTCGTCGGTGGTGTCCTCGCCGGTCTTGCGGAAGATCACACCGGCGCAATTGACCAGCACGTCGAGCCGGCCGAAGTGGGCCGCCGCGTCGGTCACCAGACGCGCGCAGGCATCCGGGTCCATGAGGTCCGCGGCCATGAACACGGCATCGCCGCCGGCGGCGGTAATCTCACCGACGATTTCCGCCCCCCGGTCCGCATCGCGGCCGGATATGACCTGGCGCGCGCCGGCGGCGCCGAAGGCCCGCGCCGTGGCCGCGCCGATGCCCGAAGTGGCGCCCGTAATCAAAACTGTTTTGCCGTCAACGCTCATAGTGGAATCACTCCCTCAAACTGACTGAATTCGCTGGCCGCCATCATAAGCGGTGTAAGGCCAACTGGGGCCCTGTTTTTGCCATCTTTATCCGCTAAGCTCGCGCCCGGTACAATTGCTGGCCCGGTGCGATATCCCGTGAACCCTCGAGACTTATTGTTGGCCATGTCGGTCCCGGTGATCTGGGGGCTGGGTTTCACCCTGGCCAAGGCCGGGATGGGCGAGTTTCCGCCGATCCTGCTGACCGCCCTGCGCTTCAGCCTTACCGCCTTGGTGCTGGTCTGGTTCGTGCGACCGCCGCGGGGCATGATGTGGCGGATCTTCTGGGTCGCGCTGGTCGGCGGTACCATCCAGTACAGCCTGACCTTTACCGGCCTCAATAGCATGGACGCGTCGACGGCGATCATTATCGTCCAGCTCGAGGTGCCGTTTGCCCTGATGCTGTCGGTGATATTCCTCAAGGATCGGCTCGATTGGCGCCAGGCTTTTGGTGTGGCGCTGGCTTTCGGTGGGGTCATCCTGGTCGCCGGCGAACCTCGTTTCGATACCGGATACCTGCCCGTGGTGCTGGTCATTGGCGGCACCTTTACCTGGGCGATTGGCCAAATTCTGGTCAAGACTGTCCATCAAGTCGGCGGCTTCGCCCTGATTGCCTGGGTGGCGGTATTCTCAGCGCCGCAATTGTTCCTCGCCTCGTTCCTGTTCGAGGACGGTCAAGCCGAGGCCGTGGCCAACGCTGGCTGGATTGGCTGGGGCTCCATAATTTATCTGGGTCTGGTGATGACGGCGGTGGGCTATGCCGCCTGGTATCACGTGCTGGGCAAATACCCGGTAACCAAAGTGATGCCGTTCCTCATGCTGTTGCCGGTGACGTCCATAGCCTTTAGCGTGGTGCTGTTGGACGAGACACTAACGCCGACTACCTTGGCCGGCGCGGCGGTGGTCATTGCCGGGGTGGCGTTTATCACCTTGCGCCGGGCCGCGCCTGAAGACGAGCCTGGTGCGAGCCACCCAATCACCCTCGATGATGCCAAGGCGATCGCCGAGGCCTATCGCAGCAGCCTACGTGACGGCGGCCTCGATCTGGTTGCCATGGAGGCGGCTGCGGCGGCTTATCTCGGCCGCTATCCCGGGACCGGCGAAACCGACGCTCGAATATTCGTCGCCGACCTCATCGTGCGCGCCGGTAAAGACCGATGAGGGTGAGAATATTCATGCTGGCAGTGGCGGCGGCCGGGGTATCGCGCCTATACTGGCTATAGTCGAATTCGCGGAAGCCATCATGTTCCTGAAATCCACTAGCAGAGCCGAATCAAAGGCCGTTGCCTCCGGCGTTCCGTCGGCGTCGCGCATTGGCCGCGATATGAATGTGTTCGGCGATTTGCGCGGCGCCGGCATAGTACAAATTGACGGTGAGGTTGGCGGCGATGTGTTCGGCCGCAGTGTCACCGTGGGTGAAGGCGGCGTGGTCAAGGGCTCGGTTTTTGCCGAGGAAGTCCTTATCGCCGGGGCCGTGGAGGGCCGAATCGAGGCGGTTTCGGTCACCGTGGCGAAATCCGCGGTGATCGGCGGCACGATTACCCACAACGAGCTTGAAATCGAAACCGGGGCCCATATTGAGGGTCGGCGCCCATGGCGTCCTCTCAGCTATCTCGAGGAGAATCGCCAATGGTAACAAGACATTAGGATCACCGGAAATCCCGGGCTGATAACGGGTTGAGGCTGTGGGATGGCAAAACTTAACGAATCCGTGTAAAAATCAGGAAAAGCGGTCGATGCGGTGATTGCGTCGGCGCTTCCCCAAGCTTCGTGCAGGGAGAATGAGATGTTTGGCAAGGACAAAGAAGACGTGGCGGCCCAGGACAGTGCATCGCCAAGCGCGGCCCGGCCGGCCGCCAGTAGCAGCGACGCGCCGTCGATCATCAGCGTTGACATGAAGGTGGTCGGCAACCTCAATTCAGGCGGCGATATTCAGATCGACGGCGCCGTGGAAGGCGATATCAAGAGCCGCACGGTCACGGTCGGCGAAAGCGCCAATATTTCCGGCTCCATCAGCGCCGATTCGGTCAATGTGCGAGGCCGGGTCAGCGGCAAGATCATCGCCGACGCGGTGCGCATTGCCAAGTCCGCCAATGTTCAGGGTGACATCAGCTACAAGACCCTGGCCATTGAGGAAGAGGCCGTGCTCGACGGCCAGGTGCGACGCATGGACGCCGCCAGGCCGGTGGTCGCTCAGGACGCCAAGCCGGCGGTGGGCAGCGCCAAGGTCGAACCCCTCAAAACCGCCCAGGTCAGCGGTGGTGGCAAGCCTCTGGGGAGCTAGTACTCACGCATAGACGACAACCGCGCCCGGCTCCTCGTCGCGAGGGGCCGGGCGTTTTGTGTCTACTCCCATACCCGCCGCGCCACGCCGCACATCATGTCCAGCTTGGCGCGCTGTTCGTCGATGGTCA
>JAYGEF010000183.1:0-5267 GCA_046582535.1 Alphaproteobacteria bacterium | reverse complement strand
GGACCCAACTTCTGCTTCGCCGGCCACACCGACGTGGTGCCGGTGGGCGACGAAGCGGCGTGGCGCGTCGGGCCGTTCGCGGCGGACATCATCGACGGCACCCTGTACGGCCGGGGCGCCGCCGACATGAAGGGCGCCGTGGCCTGCTTCACCGCCGCCGCCGGGCGCCTGCTGGCCGCCCGGGGGACGGATTTCGGCGGCTCCATCAGCCTGCTCATCACCGGCGACGAGGAAGGCCCGGGGGTCAACGGCACCAAGAAGGTGCTCGATTGGCTCGGCCAACGTGGTGAGACGCTGGACGTCTGCCTGGTCGGTGAGCCGACAAATCCCGAACGAATCGGCGAAATGGTCAAGATCGGCCGCCGCGGCACTCTGACCGGGACGCTCACGGTCAAGGGCGCCCAGGGCCATGTGGCCTATCCCCAACTCGCCGACAATCCCCTGCCCCGGCTGGTCGCCACCCTGGCGGTGCTGGACGGCCACGAACTCGACCAGGGCACCGATCATTTTCAGCCGTCGAACCTGGAGGTCACAACCGTCGATGTGGGCAATCCGGCGTCGAACATCATCCCCGCCGCCGCCCGCGCGACCTTCAATATCCGGTTCAACGATATCCACACGGGCGCCAGCCTGAGCGCCTGGCTGACCGACGTCTGCCATGCCCACGCCGGCACCCACGACCTCGATATCCGGGTCGGTGGCGAGGCCTTCCTGACCCCGCCGGGACCGCTCAGCGAGATCATCGCCGACGCCGTCGAGCAGGTCTTCGGCAAGCGGCCGGAACTCAGCACCACGGGCGGCACCTCGGATGCCCGGTTCATCAAGGATCATTGTCCGGTGGCCGAATTCGGCCTGGTCGGTCAGACCATGCACAAGGTCGATGAGCGGGTGCCCGTGGCCGACCTTGTGGCCCTGGCCGACGTCTACACCGCCGTCCTCGAAGCCTATTTCCCCGACTAATGCCGGGACTAGTACCAGACCGGCGGGAAATCCTCGCGGCTCTCTACGGCGTCTGGCGTCTCATGCGCCTCGACCAAGGCGGCATGAACTGGTTCAACCTGACCATCGAGGGGTTCTGGCGCTCATTCTTCGCCGCCGTGCCGGTGGCGCCGTTCTTCGCCTCGCTGATTTACCTCGACCTGTCGGCCCAGCCCGAGACCATCAATGTCGGCTGGGCGGCCACCGTCTCCATGGTGGTTTACGGGCTGAGCTGGGCATTGGTTCCCGTGGTCGCCATCGGCGTCACCAAGATGCTCGACCTGTCACCCGGTTACGTGCCGCTGGTGGTTGCGTACAACTGGGTCAGCCTGCCGCAAATCCTGCTCCAGACCCTGGTCAGCCTGATCGGCACCACGGGCCTGGTCCCGGAGGGCCTGTCGGGCTTTCTGATGATCGTCGCCGTGGTTTATATCCTGGTGCTGGAATGGTTCGTGGTGCGGACCGCTCTGCAAACCACCACCGCCACGGCCATTGGCATTGTCCTGCTGTTCGAAACCCTGGGGGTTTTCCTCAACCTGATGGCGTTTAGCGGCGTCAGTAGCTAACACTGACCAGATAAAGCCCGTCGGCCGGGGCGGTCGGACCGGCGGTGGATCGGTCGCGGGCGGCCAACGCCGCTGCCACGTCGTCGGTAGTCCATTTGCCTTCACCGACCAGGGCCAGAGTGCCCACCATGTTGCGCACCTGGTGATGAAGGAAGGATCGGGCCCGGGCATGGACCACGATAATTTCAGGGCCGTGGCGCGTCACCGACAGTTCGTCGAGGGTCTTTTCCGGGGATTTTGCCTGGCATTGGCTGGCCCGGAAGCTGGTGAAATCGTGGTACCCCACGAGGACCTGAGCCGCCTCGTTCATGGCCGCCACATCGAGGGTTCCGGCGACCCACCAGGCACGCCCCTCCTCCAGGGCCAATCGGCCACGGCGGTTGACGATGCGGTAGCGGTAAGCCCGCGCGCGGGCGGAGAACCGGGCGTTGAAGTCGTCGCCCACGGCCTCGACCGACAATACGGTGATCGGGTTGGGCTTGAGATGATGATTGAGGGCGCCCATGACCTCATGGGCCGGCCAGTCCCTGGCCAGATCCACATGGGCCACCTGGCCGAGGGCGTGAACGCCTGAATCCGTGCGCCCGGCGCCCACGGTCGCCGCCGTCTCGCCACTGAACGCGGTAATCGCTTCTTCCAAGGCCTGCTGGATCGACGGCCCGTTGTCCTGGCGCTGCCAGCCGACAAAGCCCCGGCCATCGTATTCGAGGGTCAGCTTGTAGCGCCCCATGATCAGCCCAGGACCGTGCCGAATTCAAGGCGCGCACCGCGCAGAAAGTCAGCGCCATCCACCGCCCCTTTGCCGGCCTTCTGAACCCGGGTCAGACGCAAGGCGCCGCGACCGCACGCCACGGTGAAGTCGGGGCCGATGAGCGTGCCGGGCACCGCGTCGCCATCGGCCACGACCGCCGCCACAACCCGGATGGTTTTTCCATCATGATCGAAATTGGCGCCGGGCCGGGGGCTCATGGCCCGTACCAGACATTCCAATTCCATGGCCGGGCGGTTCCAGTCGAGGACGCCCTCGCCGCGCGCCAACTTGGCCGCGTGGGTGGCGCCGTCTTCGGTCTGGGGGGTCGGCGTAACGGTTCCATCAGCAAGCCTTTCCAAGGCCTCGGCCATGAGCCGGGCGCCATGGGCCGCAAGGACGTCATGGAGGCTGCCCGAAGTGGCGTCGTCGGCGACGGCGACCGACTCCGTCATCAGGATGGGCCCGGTATCCACCCCCTCGTCGATCTGAATGACCGCGACACCGGTCTCCTTATCGCCGGCCTCGATGGTTCGCTGGATCGGCGCCGCGCCGCGCCACCGGGGCAGCAGCGATGGGTGCAGATTGAGACAGCCCAGGCGCGGCGCGCTCAGTACCGGGGCCGGCAGGATAAGGCCGTAGGCGACGACCACGGCGGCGTCACAACCGAGGGCCGCAAAATCCGCCTGCGCCGCCGGCTCCATGAGGTTGGCCGGCGTGCAGACGGTCAGGCCAAGGCGGTCAGCCTCGTCGTGGACCGGGGACTGGCGATGCTTGTGCCCCCGCCCCGCCGGGCGCGGCGGCTGGGTATAGACCGCGACAATGTCATGGCCGGCCTCGGCAAGGGCGCGCAGGGTCGGCACGGCGAACGCCGCGGTTCCCATAAGTACAAGGCGCAGTTTGATCATGGCAGTTTGATCATGGTCAGGCCGACTTCAGCGCCTCGGCCTTGCGCGCCTTGAGTAGTTTGCGAATGATAATTCCGCGCCTGATAGCCGACAGATGATCGACCAGCAGAATACCGTCCAGGTGATCTATCTCGTGCTGGATGCAGCGCGCCAGAAGCCCGTCGGCCGCCAGTTCCTGTTGCTGGTTATGCTCATCCGTGTAGCGCAGGTTCACCCCATCCGGGCGTTTGACCTCGGCGTAGTGCTCGGGGAACGACAGGCAGCCCTCCTCCATGGCCACGGCGTCGTCGGAATAGGCGATGATTTCCGGATCGGCCAGACGAAGCGGCGACGCATCCTCACTCTTGCGTGCCACATCCATAACGATGAGCCGCTTGGGCACGCCGACCTGGACGGCGGAAAGCCCGATGCCGGGCGCCAGATACATGGTCTCGAGCATGTCGTCCATGAGCCGGCGCGCATCGCTATCGACCCGGCCGACCAGCTCGGACGTCACTTTAAGGCGCGGATCGGGAGCAATAATGATGGAAAGTATGGCCATGACCCGAAAACTAGCTCAGCGCAACTGGATTGAACATGGCCTAATGCCCATCACGAGGTAAGCGCCTTGGCGATCTCCGTTACGTGACGCAGATCGGCGCCGCAACAGCCGCCAAAGGTGTTGAGCCACGGCATGGTCCCCTTGAGCACCCGGTACTGGGCGCCGAGTTCCACCGGATCGCCATCGTCCAGGATGTCGGATTCGTTGAGTTCCGCATGGCTCTTGCGCGAGGCGTTGCACATGATCCCGCGAATACGGCGCGACCAGTCGTCGTCCTCCAGCACATGGCTGAAATGATCAGGGTGGGCGCAGTTGATCATGAAATAGGCGGCGCCCGAGCCAGTAGCTTCATCGACCGCCGTGATGGCATCGCGCAATGATTGGCCCGTGGGCAGCTTGCCGTCGGTCTCGACCGTGAACGAGACCACGATGGGCATGCCGGCCGCCTGGGCGGCCCGGACCACGCCGATGGCCTCGCTGGACTGGGTGAACGTCTCCGCCGCGACAAAATTCGCCTCGGTATCGACCAGCCAGCCGATCTGCTTGGCATGGTAGGTTTCGGCGTCATCGGCCGATACCAACTCTTCGGGCGCGTAGGCGTCGCCCTTGGGGCCGATGGAGGCGCTCAGTACGATCGGTATGGCGTTGCCTGAAAACTCCTGCCGAAGCCCATCGACGAAGGCGACGGCGTCGCGGTTTGCCTGGGCAAGGTCGTGCTCGGAAGCGCCGAGATCAGCGGCCCAGTGCATATGCGCTTTCCAGGTCGGGCAGCCAAGAATGAAACCGGCATCCATGTCGCGGGCCAGGGACAGAAACCGTCGATGATAGGCCGCCATGGCCTCGCGGCCCACAGGGTCCGACAACAGGGTATGGGAGGCAAACTGGGGGACTTCAATGCCGTGATTGAATATCAGATCGGTCTCCAGCCCGGCGCCACTGAGAAACCAGCCGTCCGATAGCTGTGGCAGATTATCGCGATACATTGCCATTGCTGAACCTCCCAATCAAAGACCACGGCGCCCGGTCAAGCGTGTCCCGACACCGGTCCCGTGATATCATAGGTCATGGACTCGATCACCCTGTTGCTTGCCGTTACCCTGGTCGTGGTCGGCGCCGTTGCTGTCGTCGCCCTGACCCGTGGTGGCCGTATACGCCGTGATGGCGAATCCCTGAGTACCGAAATGGTGCGCATGGCGGAGAGCGTCACCGCCGGCCACAACGACCTCGCCGGCCGTCTGGCCCAAATCACCGAGGCCAATGCCACCGCCCAAGGCCAATTAACCAAGACCCTGAATGAGCGCCTCGATGCGGTGTCCAAGCGGCTGGGCGACAGTCTCGAATCGTCGTCCGAAAAAACCACCAAAACCATGACCGACCTGCGCGAGCGCCTGGCCCGTATCGATGTCGCCCAGAAGAACATCACCGAGCTCAGCAGCCAGGTAGTGTCGCTCCAGGAGGTGCTGTCCAACAAGCAGGCGCGCGGTGCATTCGGGGAAATCCAGCTCAACGATCTGGTGGTCGATGCG
>JAYGEF010000054.1:0-7492 GCA_046582535.1 Alphaproteobacteria bacterium | reverse complement strand
CCTTAATTATTATTTGCCTTCCAACGCTGGTAGTCGGCGCCGTCGTCTATGTCATCGAGGGAGTCAAGAAAGCCGAGCTTCAGGCGTGGGCTCAGGTTGGTCAGGGTGTCCGCCAGGGCGTGTTCACTCGACCAGCGCACGGCGCGGAACAGGTCCCGGGGCGGCGGTCGGCGGCGGGCGCCGATCAACCAGAACCCGCCGTCGGGCGACGGGCCGAACACCATGTCCTTGTCGGCCAGGGCGCGAAAGGCGTCTTCCACGTGGCCCGCCGTGAGGTCGGGAATGTCGGTGCCGATGATGATCACCGGGCCGGGCGGCATCTCGCGGAGCACCCGCGCCATGCGCGCACCCAGGTCGCCCGTGCCCTGGGGCCGCCGTGGCAGGTCGCCGGGCCAGTGACCGGCATTGCTATCCGGAGTCACCGCGAGTCCGCAGGTCCAACGCGGATCGCGGCCGACCCGGCCCAGGATGGCGGCGGTGGATTGGCGGTAAAAGCGCCAGGCTTCGACCACGCCCACATCGGCGGCGAGGCGGGTCTTCACCGTGCCCAGGCGCGGTGCCTTGACGAAGACAACCAGATGGCGCGGCCCAATCATGCGGGTTTCACCCGTAGAGACGCACAAGGCGGCGCGGCGGCAGCCCGACGAAGTAGAGCCCGAGGCACAGGGCATTGCGCATAGGCCGCCGCAGATAGCCGTCCCGGCGATAGCGCGCCGCTGACGTCACCGCGTCGGCGTCGAGAGTCACCAGCCCGTTTCGGCCAATGCGCCGGACGAAATCCACGTCTTCCATGAGCGGCAGGGGATCGAAGCCGCCGAGGGCATGGTAAAAATCACGGCTGATCAACAGGCCCTGATCGCCATAAGGCAGACCGAATAATCGGCAACGCCAGCGCACCACCGCCTCGAGCCGCCGGGCGGCGGGTGCCTCGTCGTCGAGCACGAAGCGGAACACGGCGGCTCGGTGTTCACCGCCGGTCGCCGCCATGAAGCGCTGAGCAACGTCGCTCCAGCCAGTCGCGAGCCGGGTATCGGCATGGAGGAACAGAAGCCAGTCGCCCCTGGCGACGCTGGCGCCAGCCGCCAACTGGGCGCCGCGTCCACGGGCCGAGCGGACAATGCGGGCGTCCCGGTTTTCGGCCAGAGCCACCGTCCCGTCGTTCGAACCGCCATCGGCGACGATGACTTCGTCGGCCAATGGGCCGAGACAGTCGAGGGTGCAGCCGAGGCCGGCGACCACGTTAAGCGTTGGAATGACGACGCTGAGCATGGCCCAACTATATCATGGCCCGGCAGCCATCAGACCTCTGGCAACACGGTCTCCACCAGGTTGACCCAGTAGCTCGCGCCGATCGGCAGGATGTCGTCGTTGAAGTCGTAATTGGGGCTGTGACACATGGGATGGGCCTCGCCCTCGCCGTTGCCGATAAAGACGAAGCAGCCCGGCGCGGCCCGCAGCATGTAGGAGAAATCTTCGCTGCCCATCATCGGCGGATAGTCGTGCAGCACCTTGTCGGCGCCCACGGTGATGGCGGCGGCGCGGGCGGCGATTTCGCTCTCCTCCGGATGGTTGACGGTGGCCGGGTAGCCGCGCCTATAGGTGACTTCGGCGGTCGTCCCATGGGCCTCGGCAATGCCCGTGGCGACGCGGGTGATGGTTTCCTCCAAATGGTCGCTCATGGCGTCGGAGAAGACCCGGACGCTGGCCTGAATGCTGGCGGTCTCGGGAATGATGTTGCTGGCCTCGCCGGCCGCCATCATGGTGATGCTGATAACCGCCGACTTCAGCGGATCGACGGTGCGTGACACCACCGACTGCAGAGCGACAATCATCGCCCCCGCCGCCAGCACCGGATCGACCGCCAGATGGGGCATGGCCGCGTGGCCGCCGACACCCCGGATGGTGATCGCCAGTTGATCGGCCGCGGCCATGACCGGCCCCGGCGACACGGCGATATGGCCGGCGGGAATGCCCGGCATGTTGTGCATGCCGTAGACGCCATCCACCGGGAAATCCACGAACAGGCCCTCGTCGATCATCACCGTGGCGCCGCCGGGCCCTTCCTCGGCCGGTTGGAAGATGAAATGGACCGTGCCGTCGAAGCTCGGATTGGCCGCCAGATGCTCGGCAGCGCCGATCAGCATGGCGGTATGGCCGTCGTGGCCGCAGCCGTGCATCTTGCCGTCATGGATCGAGCGGTGGTCGAAATCGTTGTACTCGGTAAGGTCGAGGGCATCCATGTCGGCGCGCAGACCGATAGCCCGGTTGCCACTGCCGGCACGCAGGGTGCCGACCACGCCGGTGGTGGCCAGGCCTTCGTGGACCTCGACGCCGGCGGCCTTGAGGCGCTCGGCCACGATGGCGGCGGTGCGGACCTCCTTGAAGCCGAGCTCCGGATGGCGGTGAATGTCGCGCCGGACGGTGGTCAGCGCTTCGTGGCGGGCGACGATTTCGGGCCGGATGTTCATGGCAATACCCGTGGTTTTGTTCGTTACACAGAGGGCGGAGTGTAGGCGACCATCCGGTTTCGGCCACAATTAAATTGTTCTTGTTTTGTTCGTTTAATCGCTTTACCGTGACACCATGGAAACTCTGCCCCACACGCCGCAACAGCCTCGCACCCTGCGCAAAGGCCGTGGCGCGACCAGCAATCCGCCGTCGCGCTACGACTCCCAGGTACCGGTGGAGAGTGACGACGGCTGGGGCTACCTCGACGAGGCCCTGCCGCCGCTTCGCACCACCGTGCAAGACGACGCCAGCCGCACGATTATCGCCCGCAATCAATCACCGGACCTGCCGTTCGACCGCTCCATAAATCCCTACCGGGGCTGCGAGCACGGCTGCGTTTATTGCTTCGCCCGGCCGACCCACGCCTATCTCGGCCTGTCGCCGGGCCAGGATTTCGAGACCCGCCTGTTTGCCAAGCCCCATGCCGCCCGCCTGCTCGAGGCCGAGCTGCGCAAACCGGGCTATCAATGCCGCTTCATGGCGCTGGGCACCAATACCGACCCCTACCAGCCGATCGAGCGCCAGCGCCGCATCACCCGCGACGTGCTCCAGGTGCTGGCCGACTACAACCATCCTGTCGGCATCGTCACCAAGTCCCATCTGGTGACCCGCGATATCGATATTCTGGCGCCCATGGCGGCCAAGGGCCTGGCCCGGGTCTATGTCTCGGTGACCACCCTGGACCGCGGCCTGTCCCGCACCCTGGAGCCCCGCGCCGCCACTCCGGTGCGCCGCCTCGACGCCATTCGCGCCCTTAGCGCCGCCGGCATTCCCACCGGGGTCTCCGTGTCGCCGCTGATCCCGGCGATCAACGACTCCGAGATCGAGAACATCCTGGCCGCCGCCGCCGAGGCCGGCGCGACCACCGCCATGGGTCTGCCGCTGCGCCTGCCCCTGGAGGTAGCGCCGTTGTTCCGCGAGTGGCTGGCGGTCCACGCGCCGCTCAAGGCCGACCACGTCATGAACCTGCTGCGCGACATGCGCGGCGGCAAGGACTACGACGCCCAATGGCACAAGCGCATGACCGGCAGCGGCCCCTATGCCGAGCTCCTCACCCGGCGCTTCGACCTGGCCAGCGAACGCCTCGGCCTGACAATCAGCGACTGGACCCTGGACCGCGCCCTGTTCGCCCTGCCGCCACGGACCGGCGATCAGCTCTCGTTTCTTTGATTTTTGATACCGCCTGTGACAGCATCCGCCTCCCAGTGAGCAGCGAGGTGGAGACCGAAATGGCGGCGGTAGTACAAGAAGACACGGCAGCGGCGTTTGCCGGCTCGGCGCTCAATGAGTATGGGCCCATAGAGCGATTGGTCGTGCGCCACGCCCGTGACGCCTATCTCAGTCAGGCGGCGCTCGACGACAACTGGGCGACCGAGGAGTTTCTCAGCGATCCCGATTTCAACGAGGCCCTGGTGGAGTACGACAGTTTTCTCCAGGCCATCACCGACGCCGGCGTCGAGCCCGAGTTCGTGCCCGCCGACGGGCGCAACGGGGTCTCGGCTATTTATGTGCGGGATTCTTCGCTGGTCTCGCCCAGTGGTGCCATTCTGTGTGCCATGCGCAACGCCCACCGGGCGCCGGAGCCGGCCGTGGCCGCCAACGACTTCGCCCGCCTTGGTGTGCCCGTGGTCGGCGCGGTCACCGGGTCGGGGCTGATCGAGGGCGGCGACTTCATCTGGCTCGATGAGCACACCTGCGCCGTGGCCGACGGCTATCGCACCAACGCCGAAGGCATCCGCCAGCTCGGCGAGCTGTTCGGCCCGGATGTCCATATAGAAGTCGCCCAACTGCCTCACGGCGACGGCCCCGGCGCCTGCCTCCACTTGATGTCGCTGATCAGCCCGCTCGATGGCGACCTGGCCCTGGTCTATTCCAAGCTCATGCCCGTGCGCTTCCGCAACTGGCTGCGGAACCGCGGTATCACCTTCGTCGAAGTCCCCGACGAGGAGTACGAGCCGACCATGGGCTGCAACGTCCTGGCGCTGGCACCGCGCAAATGTCTAGCGCTGGAAGGCAACCCGGAGACCCGGCGGCGCATGGAGGCGGCAGGCTGCGAGGTGGTCACCTACAAAGGCTCGGAAATCTCGTTTAAGGGCGGCGGCGGACCGACCTGCCTGACTCGGCCCCTTATTAGGGGCTGAGCAGGTCGGCTCTTTTAGAAAGCGCGTTCAATCGCCACGCAGGCTCCCGCCAAACGGTTGGCGACCCGCGGTCGCGGGCTGAAAGAAAGAAGACCGGAGTTCCTCCAGCGGTCATCTATTGTCCGCTGGCAAGCGCGCCAACGCGTCGCCGCGCATGCGGCGGGAGCCTGCGTGGCGATGTGAACGCAGGTCGCCAAAGGCGACCGTGATAAAGTAACGTCCAGCATGGACGTCCATAACGAGATTACCTTCATCGCTTTAGTTGTCGGCATCGCGCTGATGTGCGGCCTGGCGTTGGCGCGGCTCAAGCAGCCGGCCATTGTCGGCTATATCCTGGCCGGCGTGGTGCTCGGGCCGTCTGGGCTCGGGCTGGTCGAGGACCGCGCCCAAATCAGCCTGCTGGCCGAGCTCGGCGTGCTCATGCTGCTGTTTCTTATCGGCATGGAACTCAGCTTACGCGCGTTCAAGACCGTGTGGCGCATTGCCCTGCTCGGTACCGGCCTGCAGATCGGTGGCGCCTTGGCGGCCATGCTGCTGTTTTCCCTGGTGCTCGACTGGCCATTGGAGCTGGCCATGCTGCTGGGCTTCGTGGTGGCGCTGTCGAGCACCGCCGTGGCCATCAAAATGCTCGACGACATCGGCGAGCTGCGCAGCGAGGTCGGGCGCCGCGCCGTCGCCATCCTGATCGCCCAGGACCTCGCCGTGGTGCCCATGATGCTGGTGCTCAATGGCATGGCCAGCGAAGGCGGCTTCGGATTATTTGATTTACTGCCGATGGCCGTGGCGGTCGGTTTTCTGGTGCTCTTCGTGCGCTATCTCAGCCGCCGCGAGCGCATCCATCTGCCGTTCAGCCGATGGATCGTGCACGACCACGACCTGACCCCCCTGGCCGCCCTGGCCTGGTGCTTCGCGGCGGCGGCGATCAGCGGCCTGCTCGGCCTGTCGGCGGCCTATGGCGCCTTCCTCGCCGGCCTGCTGATCGGCTCGAGCACGGAACGCCAGACCATCATCGCCGCCACCCGGCCGATCCAGAGCGTCCTGCTCATGGTGTTCTTCCTGTCCATCGGCCTGCTCCTCGATCTCGGCTATATCTGGGACAATCTGGTCAGCGTGCTGGTGCTGCTGGTCATCGTCACCCTGGGCAAGACCGCCATGAACGTCGGCGCCCTGCGCCTGCTGGGTGAGCCGTGGCCGCGCGCCTTCCTGACCGGCGTGGTGCTCGGCCAGGTCGGCGAATTTTCCTTCATCCTGGCTGCCCTCGGACTCGGCAGCGGGCTGATCGGCTCCGACAGCCACCGCCTGGTGGTCACGATTATCGCCCTCAGTCTGGTCATCAGCCCGCTATGGCTCGACGTGGCGCGGCGGCTCCACGATTTGGCGGCGGGCGGCATCTCGTCGCTCAACGGCCTACTCAAGGGTCTCTATCCCGACGAGACCCAGGTACTGCGCGAGACCGCCGGCGAGGCCGCCCGTGGCGGTGTCCGGCTCGGCACGATTATCCGCCGTTGGTATGGCAAGCTGCGCGGCAAGTTATCCGGCGATGCCTCCTGATTTCTGTCTTGAGCAGAGCCACCAGGGCAGCGTCGCCGGCATCGACGAAGCCGGCCGTGGCCCCTGGGCCGGGCCGGTGGTGGCCGCCGCTGTCATCCTCGACCCGGGCACCCTGCCCCCGGGCATCAACGACTCCAAGGCGCTTTCGGCCAAGCGCCGGTCGGCATTGTTCGACGACGTCATGGCGAGCGCCCGGGTCGGCGTCGGCCAGGCCAGCGTCGGCGAAATCGACGACCTCAATATTCTCGCCGCCACCATGCTGGCCATGGCGCGCGCCATGGCGAACCTGGGTGAGCCGCCGGATCACGTGCTGATCGATGGCAACCGCCTGCCTGACCTGCCCTGTCCCGCAACGACGGTGGTCGGCGGTGACCGATTGTCCCTGTCCATCGCCGCCGCCTCGATCATCGCCAAGGTCACCCGCGACCGGCTCATGGCATCCCTGGCGGCCGACTATCCGGGCTACGGCTGGGAGCGCAATGCCGGCTATGGCACCGCCCTGCACCGCGATGGCCTGGCAACATTCGGGATAACGCCCCATCACCGGCGCAGCTTCGCGCCGATCAGGCGATTGCTGGAGGCAATAAATAATTAAGGGGACAGTGTATTTAATTATATAAGACGTGGTTGATCACTTTTTTTGTCAGGGTCGGCAGCGCCAACGCGGCGAAGTCTTCGGGGCGGCGCCACTGGCCGCCGGCCGCCGTGTCACCGACCGAGGTCGTCAGCACCGCGAGTTCGAGCTCGAAATGGGTAAAGCCGTGGTTGACCACGCCCTTTAGCCGCTGCCACGACGCTTCAAGCGGGGCATGGGGCCGCGCTTTCGCCAGGGTCCAGCGGACCGCTTCCCAGGGCGTCGAAGGCACCTCGATCATACCACCGAGCAAACCCTCCTCGGGGCGTCGGCGGAGCAATACAGCGCCGTCGCCGCGCACCGCCCAGAACACCATGCCGCGCCGTAATGGCCGGGCCTTTTTGGGCAAGCGGCGGGGCAGTTCCGCGGCCATGCCCCTGGCCCGCGCCACGCAGGCATCAGCCCAGGGACAGCGCCCACAATCGGGGCTTCGCGGCGTGCAGACCGTGGCGCCCAGATCCATCACCGCCTGAGCGTAGTCGCCGGGCCGCTTTATGGGCGTCAGGTCGGCGGCCCGGGCCTTCAGTTCGGTCTTGGCCGTGGGCAACGGCGTCTCGACCGCGAAAAGCCGGGCCATGACCCGCTCCACATTGCCGTCGACCACCGTGGCCGATCTCTCGAAGGCGATGGCGGCGATGGCGGCGGCGGTGTAGGCGCC
>JAYGEF010000030.1:0-5344 GCA_046582535.1 Alphaproteobacteria bacterium | reverse complement strand
CGACCCCGTCGCCGCGCATTTCGAAGAGAATTTCCGGCGCGTTGCCGTACCACCTGCCGTCCGGATCGCGCTGGCTTTGGCGCACCGCCGGCAGGCCGCGCATGACCTGCCAGCCGAACACTTCGTAGACCGTGAAGCGCGGCGCATCGGTCGGCTTGACGGCAATCCAGGTGTGGACGCCGACAGCGGCACGCCAGCCGAAGGCGCGGGCCGAATAGACCTGGACGATGGCCTCCGGGTTGGTCGCCGGGTGCGGCGCGATGCCGGTGGACTCCATGGACGCCGTGCGCCAGTCGTAGCTGTGGCCGAAGACGCTGGCCATGCTGCCGAGCAGGGGAACGACGAACACCGCCAGCAGCCCGACGATCAGCCGGCGCGGCCAGCGCCGACGGCCCGGCCGATCTGGGGACTGGCCTCGCGCCACGGATGTCTCCTTTTAATCATTGGCCGCCATCTTGGCGCGCGGGGTCCCCCGAAACAACCCCCGTGACAGCCGCGAAGCACGCCCCTAGACTCCGCGCCGTGACTGAACCCTCACGATTCGCCCGCTGGCGCGACGCCGCCGCCATCTACGCCGACCGGCGGCTTGTGGCGATCTTTTTCATGGGGTTCTCCAGCGGCTTGCCTCTGTTGTTGGTCTTGCCCGGCGCGACGCTCGGCATTTGGCTTCGCGAATCCGAAGTCGATCTCACCACCATCGGCATCTTCGCCCTGGTCGGCATCGCCTACAGCTTCAAGTTTGTCTGGTCGCCGGTCATGGATCATGTGGCCGTGCCCTGGCTGACCCGGTGGCTGGGACGGCGACGCAGCTGGGCCCTGGTCACCCAGTTCGCCCTCATTGGCTCCATGATCATGCTCAGCCAAACCGACCCCGCGACCAATCCCGAGCTTACAGCCCTGTGGGCCTTGGTAGTTGCCTTCGCCTCGGCCAGCCAGGACATCGTTATCGACGCCTTCCGCATCGAGCTACTGGAGGACGACGAACAGGGCTTCGGCGCCGCCGCCACCCAGTACGGCTATCGCGGCGGGCTGATCGTTGCCGGCGCCGGGGCGTTGTTTGCAGCGGAATACGGCGGTTGGAGTTTCGCATTTCTGCTTATGGCCGCCTGCGTACTGGTCGGCGTGGTTACGGTATTGTTGACACGTGAACCGCGGACGGAAGCCGCCGCACCGGCTGAACCATTATCCATCGGCATGGGCCTGAAGCACGCGGCCATCGACCCCTTTGCCAATTTCATGGAGCGCGACAGCTGGCTGGTGATCCTGGTCTTCATCCTGTTCTACAAGGTCGGCGATGCGGTAGCCGGCGCCATGGCCGGGCCATTCTACGTCGACATGCAATTCACCAAGGCTGAAATTGCCGAGGCCAGCAAGCTGTTCGGCATTGCCGCCTCCATGGTGGGAATTTTCATCGGCAGCCTCATGGTCTTCCGCATGGGCATCATGAAAGCGCTGATGGTCGCCGGCATTCTGCAAATGCTGTCGAACCTGATGTTCGCCGCCCAGGCCATGATCGGCCACGACTTCGCCTTCCTCTTCGCCACTATCGGCATCGAGAATATGTCCGGTGGCATGGGCTCGGCGGCCTTCGTGGCCTATCTCTCGAGCCTCTGCAACATCAAGTACACGGCGACCCACTACGCCCTGTTGTCGTCGCTCATGGCGGTGCCGCGTACGATCATCGCCGCATCCGGCGGCTATGTGGCCGAGACCCTGGGCTGGATGCCGTTCTTTGTGCTCACCACCGTCACCGCCCTGCCCGGCCTGCTTATCCTGTGGTGGCTGATGCGCCGCTCGCCCGAAGCGCAACCGCTTGCCGCTAGCGAACCCGACCACTAACATTGGGCGGGTCCATAATCACCGGTGCAACATGAGCCAACGTGCAATCGTTTCGATCTCCTGTGTCAGCCAGAGCGGCTTGTTGAGCGCAGTCAGCGAGCGGCTGTTCGAGCTCGGCTGTAATCTGGCCGACACCACCTATGCCCTGCTTGCCGGCAGTGCCGAGTTCACCACTGTCTGCGAGCTGCCGGGCGGCATGGCCGAGGAGACCCTGGCGCTGGAGCTTCACCGCACCCCGGTGCTGGCCGGCGCCCGAATTGTTGTCGGGCCGTTCGACGAGGCGGCAAGCGAGGCGCGCAGCCAGCGCATCACCCACCGCTTCGAGATCTCGGGCCCAGACCAGCCGGGCAAGATCAAGCGCCTGTCGGCGGCCTTCGCCGCATGCGGGGCCGAGGTGGTGCGGCTCAACTCGCAGAAGTCGGTGACGGATGGGGTGGCGGTGAGCACCATCCGCATCGCCGTGTCCCTGCCCGACGGCGCCGATACCGCGCCGGTGACCGAGGCCACCGACGCCCTGGGCCTGAGCTGCCGGGTCGAGGACGCTTGAGCAGCCACGAGGATTTCAGCCGCGACGGTGAGGTCAAGCAAGGCTCGGACCGGAGCTTCGGCTTGGTCTTCGCCGGGTTCTTCACGCTGGTCGGTCTGTGGCCGCTGTTCAATGGTTTGGACCCGCGCTGGTGGGCTTTTGGAGTGGCCGTGGGCTTTGCCGCCATCGCCACTGTTGCACCTGGCGTGCTGGCCCCCCTCAACCGCCTGTGGCACCAATTCGGCCTGCTGCTCAATCGCATCGTCAGCCCGGTGGCGCTCGGCCTGGCGTTCTTCCTGGCGGTGACGCCAACGGGATTGATCATGCGACTGCTGGGCAAGGATATGCTGCAGCTCAAGTTTGACCGCGAGGCCAAAAGCTACTGGATCAAGCGCGAACCGCCGGGGCCCGACCCTGACGGCATGCCGCGGCAATTCTGAGGATGCGCATTCTCGGCATATCGGCGTTCTACCACGACAGCGCGGCGGCCCTGATCGAAGACGGCGAGATCGTCGCCGCCGCCCAGGAGGAGCGCTTCTCCCGGGTCAAGCATGACGCCCGCTTCCCGACCAACGCTGTCGCCTATTGCCTGGAGGCGGCGGGCGTCACGGCCGACGCCATCGACCACATCGCGTTCTACGACAAGCCGTTTCTCAAGTTCGAACGCCTGCTGGAAACCTACGTTGCCTTTGCCCCCCGGGGGTTTCGCTCGTTCCGCATGGCGCTCCCGGTGTGGCTCAAGGAAAAGCTGTTCCAGAAGCGCCTGCTGCGCGACGAACTGCGCCGCCATGCCCCGGACCTCGACTGGGAATCCCGCCTGCTGTTCGCCGAACATCATCAGAGCCATGCGGCCTCGGCCTTCTTCCCGTCGCCGTTCGACGAGGCGGTGGTGCTGACCATGGACGGGGTCGGCGAGTGGGCCACCACGTCGGCCGGCATCGGCCGTGGCAACAGCCTGGAAATCATCAAGGAAATCCACTTTCCCCATTCCCTCGGCCTGCTCTATTCGGCCTTCACCTATTACACCGGCTTCCGGGTCAATTCCGGCGAATACAAGGTCATGGGCCTGGCCCCCTACGGCGAGCCGAAATACGCCCAGACTATCTTCGACAACCTAATCGACCTGAAAGACGACGGCTCGTTCCGCCTCGATCTCGCCTACTTCGACTACTGTACCGGGCTGACCATGACCAACGACCGCTTCGATGCCCTGTTCGGCGGCCCGCCGCGCGACCCGGACTCCCTGGTCACCCAGCGCGACATGGACCTGGCGGCGTCGATCCAGGCGGTGCTCGACGAGGCGGTGTTGCGCCTGACCCGCTCCTTGGCCGCCGAGACCGGCATGACCAACCTGTGCCTCGCCGGCGGCGTCGCCCTCAACTGCGTCGCCAACGGCCGCGTGCTGCGCGACGGCCATTTCGACAACGTCTGGATACAGCCAGCGGCGGGCGATGCCGGCGGGGCGCTCGGCGCCGCCCTGGCGGCCTATCACCAGTTCGCCGGCCAGCCGCGCGTGGTGGCCAGTGGCGACGACATGAAGGGATCCTACCTTGGCCCCGAATTCGACCAGGCCGATATCGAGCGCCGCCTGACTAACGCCGGCGCAAACTTCACCAGCCTCCATGACGACGCCTTGCTGGCCACCTGCGCCGAGGCACTGGCCGACGACAAGGCCCTCGGTTGGTTCCAGGGCCGCATGGAGTTCGGGCCCCGAGCCCTGGGCGGCCGCTCGATCCTCGGCGACGCCCGCTCACCGACCGCGCAGTCGGTGCTCAACCTCAAGGTCAAATACCGCGAGTCGTTCCGCCCGTTCGCGCCCTCGGTGCTGCGCGACGACGTCGCCGACTGGTTCGAGTTGGACGGCGACAGCCCCTACATGCTGCTGGTCGCCGATGTGACCGAGGACCGCCGCCGGGCCATGAGCCCCGAGCAACAGGCGCTGTTCGGCATCGACAAACTCAACGTCCCGCGCTCCGACATTCCCGCCGTCACCCATGTGGACTACTCGGCCCGTATCCAGACCGTGCACCGCGAGACCAACCCGCGCTATCACGCCCTGATCGAGCGCTTCAAGGCCCTGACCGGCTGCCCGGTGATCGTCAACACCAGCTTCAACGTGCGCGGCGAACCCATCGTCGGCACCCCGGAAGACGCCTTCCGCTGCTTCATGGGCACCGGCATCGAGGTCCTGGCCATCGGCAACTGCCTGCTGGTCAAGGCCGACCAGGATTCGGCCCTGGCGACCAGTTATGAGGGCGAGTTCACGCCGGATTGAGCGGTGCTTGATCCGGTCTGTTACCATCGGTCATGAAGAATGACCGATGGGCGTTCACATCGCCCATTCTTGTGTTTACACAAACTGGGGCTCACGCCAAACGGTTGGCGACCCGCAGTCGCGGGCTGAAAGAAATCGGAGAGTAGCCGAACCAGCGGTAATCTCTTGACCGCTGGCAAGCGCGAACGCGCGTCGCCGCTTATGCGGCGGGAGCCCGCGTGGCGCTTGAACGCGCTTTCCAAAAATAACGCAGCAAGGTCACCCGTGACCTTGCGTCAACGAGCCTTCCGCCGGCTCAGGCTCCAGCCAATCAAGGCACTGGCGACGATGGCGCCGCCGAGCAGCGAGAGGCCGGCCGGGGTTTCGTCGATGGCCAGCCACACCCACAGCGGGCCGATGATCATCTCGGACATGCCAAGCAAGGTGAGATCGGCCGCCGGCACGTGGCGCGAGGCGGCGGTGAACAGGCTGTGGCCGAGGCAGGACAGCAACCCGCCCCAGGCCAACAGCATGAGCAGGTCGCGGGTCGAGATTACGAAATCCGCAGCCATGAATCCACCGATGGCAGACGATACCAAGGCCGAAACGATGACCGCCGCCAGCATATCCACGTGGCGCATGGCCCGCAGCGTGACCACGAAGCTGGCGAACAGCACCGCCGTGGCGAGGGCCAGCAGGTTGCCCAGCAGGGTGCCGCCGCCGAG
>JAYGEF010000010.1:0-3514 GCA_046582535.1 Alphaproteobacteria bacterium | reverse complement strand
CGACAGCCCCAGCCCGGTGCCTTCGCCGACTTCCTTGGTCGAGAAGAACGGCTCGAAGATCTTGGCCTGCAGCTCCTTGGGGATGCCCGTGCCGGTGTCGCTGACTTCGATAAGCACATAATCGCCGGCTTCGAGAAGTTCGTTCTCGCGCAGCGCCGAGGTATCACGGGTGACGTTCGATGTGCGGATGCTCGGGGTGCCGCCGCTGGTCATGGCGTCGCGGGCGTTGACCGCCAGGTTGATGATGACCTATTCGATCTGACCCTGATCGACCCGCACCAGCCCGAGATTGCGGGCATGGGCCATCTCGAGTTCGATATTCTCGCCGATCAGGCGGCGCAACAAATTGGACAACTCGGCCAGCACATCGGTCAGGACCAGCACCTCGGGCTGCAGGGTCTGGCGCCGCGAGAAGGCCAGCAACTGGCGCACCAGCCCGGCCGCCCGGTTGGCATTCTGCTTGATCTGCATAACATCGGCGAACGATGGTTCACCGGCCTGGTGGCGCATGAGCAGCAGGTCGCAAAACCCCATCATGGCGGTCAGCAGATTGTTAAAGTCGTGGGCAATGCCGCCGGCCAACTGGCCGATCGCCTGCATCTTCTGGGACTGGGCGAACTGCAACTCCAGGTTTCTCTGCTCTGTGGCATCGACCAGATGCAGCATGACCCCGGCGGCATTATCGCTCCCGTCGATGGTCTCCAGGCGGTTGGCGTAGACCGTCGCCACGGTTTCGCTCAGGTGCCCCATATGGACGTCGATCCGCGGCTGACTGCCGGGCTCGGCCATGGCGGTATTAAGCATGGCATTGACCGCGTTGTGGTCATCAGAGTCGACGACATCGATGAAGGGCTGGCCAATCAAGCTGTCGCCGGCATCGCCGATCATGGTCCGAAAACTGCGGTTGCAGTTGGCAATTGCGCCATTCGAGTCAATCAGGGCGACGCTGATCGGGCTGGCTTCGAACAGACGGTCGAATTCATCGCCAGAGGCATCGGCGGCCTCGGTCTCGGCGCGGGCCTCGGGAACTTGCCAGATCGCCGCCCGGCTGTGCCCCGGCTGATCGTCGATCAGGGCGACATTCTGGGCCAGCATGGCGCGCCGGGTTTCGCCGCCGTGGCGCAGTTCCACCTCGAGGCTGTCAATTTCGCGGGCCGCGTCGATCTCACTGCCATCGCCACCGGACGCCAGGGCGACAATCTCGCTCAGGCGGGCGGCGCCATCGGCGAGTTCCGTGGGGTCGCGGCCGAGCCAGCCGGCCATGGTCTGGTTGACGTAGATCAGCCGGCCATCGGGCGCCGCCGAGAAACAGCCGATCGGCAGATTGTCGAGAAGATCGGCAAAACGGTCGCGCTCGGCGCGCAAAAACACGGCCTGGCTTGGGCCTTTATCGTCGATGTCGGCGGTCGTCGCCGCGCGTTCGTTGAGGGTCGCCCGCTCATCGGCGCGGTACAACAGCGCGGCGCTGACCGCGCCAAGCAGCAGGACGACGAGGGCGACCGGGCCGGCCACCTCGCTGGCGCCGGCAGCGCGTACCGCGGCAAATACGGCCAAAGCGGTGATCGTGGCGAACCCGAGCAAACCCAGCCATGCCTTGCTCGGGGTCATGCCCTTAGCCAGGGCCGGCACCGTTGCTGCTTTCATGTCGCGCTGCGACAGCGTCATGTGTTTCCTCGTTGTGCAACCCATCGGGACCATCAACGCTTGGTCTGCTTCGAGCGTTTGCCCTTGAGACGCCAGACATAGCCTATCACCTCCGCCACGGCGCGATAATAGGTCTCGGGAATGTGTTGATCGACCTCGACGCCGGCATGAATGGCGCGGGCCAACGGTGGATTCTAGACGATGGGTATGTCGTACTCCTTGGCGACCTCGCGCATGCGCTGGGCAATATTGTCGGCACCCTTGGCGGTCAACATGGGGGCGTCCATGGTTTCGGTGTCGTATTTCAGGGCGACCGCGAAGTGGGTCGGGTTGGTAATCACCACGTCGGCTTCCGGCACCGCCGCCATCATCCGCTTGCGCGACTTCTCGATGCGCAGCTGGCGCAGCCGCGACTTGATGATCGGGTCGCCCTCGGTCTGCTTCATTTCGTCCTTGATGTCCTGTTTGGACATGCGCATGGACTTCTGAAACTCATACTGCTGGTACCGATAGTCGATGCCGGCGATGACCGTGATAATGGCGCAGACGCCGCCCATGAGGCGCAGCGACATGATCCAGATGAAGTGGAGCAGGGCCGCCGGTTCAAGCTCGATGCTGGCGGTGATGCCGTCAATCTCGGGCGCCACAAGAGCGAAGGCGACGGAACCAACGATAGCCATTTTGAGCACGCCCTTGGCAAATTCGACGATCGAGCGCAACGAGAATAGCCGGCCCAGCCCTTTAAGCAGGGAGAGGTTCTCGAGTTTGGGCATGATTTTGTCGACCGACGCGATCGGTCCGTGCTGAACCCAGCCCGACGCAATGGCGGCGGCGACCATCAAGACAACCAGGGGACCGTGTAAAGCCCCCTTTCTATGTACCACTTTCTGATAGAGTCTCGGGCACCGGCGGTCGCACCCAAGTGCTGCCCAACGGTAATCTGGTGATCCACGGAACCCAGGAAGTCCGGGTCAATTTCGAGGTTCGTGAACTCAGTATCGACGGTGTGGTCCGGCCTGAGGATATCAGTTCGACCAATGTGGTTAGCCACGAACAAATTGCCGAGGCACGAATCCTCTACGGTGGCCGCGGCACGCTCAGCGATATTCAGCGACCGCTGTACGGCCAGGAACTGTTCGATATCTTCTATCCGTTCTAACCGGGGATTACCGCTTCCATCGAATAAGGGCCGGCGCAAATTTGCGCCGGCCCTTATATCTTGCGTCAAAGAGGTATACCCGAACGCCGGGGTCACTCGTCGCGGTAGACCTTTTCACGGCGCTCGTGACGTTCCTGGGCGTCGATGCTGAGCGTGGCGATTGGCCGCGCTTCAAGCCGCCTAAGCGTGATCGGCTCGCCGGTCTCTTCGCAAAATCCGTAGGAACCCTCATCAACCCGGCGGATCGCGGCGTCGATTTTGGAAATCAGCTTGCGTTCACGATCCCGGGTTCTGAGTTCAATGGATCGGTCGGTCTCGGTCGAGGCGCGGTCGGCGAAATCCGGGGCCTGGCCGCTCTCTTCCTGGAGATGGACCAACGTCTGATCGGACTCGTCCAGCAGATCGGCGCGCCACTGGGCTAACTTTTTGCGAAAATACTCAAGCTGCTTCGGATTCATAAAGCACTCTCTATCGGATGGCCGGTATGTGGCCGATAGGGTCATCGCCATTTGCCAACGCTCTCAACAAACCAGGACTCTAAATCGGCGGGGACTATATGGACCTTGCCAATACTGTGCAAGCCCATCGGCGGAATTAGCGTATTTTCCGCAGTTGCTTTTCTAGGTAATGCCCAGTTTGGCCAGCTCGACCGACGCTCTGAGATCGATGTCATCGAGGATCGCCAACAGAAGGGGATCTTCGACATCGACC
>JAYGEF010000468.1:0-8665 GCA_046582535.1 Alphaproteobacteria bacterium | reverse complement strand
GCCGTTGGCGAGACGGGCCACCATGGCGCGCCGCGTCGGATCGGCAAGCGCCGCGAAAACCTGGTCGAGTTGCTCTCGTTTATAGTTAACCATATGGTTAACTATTATCTGTTTCGTTCGCCCTGTCAAGGTGGATCGCCGCTTGACGCCGAACCGGCGAGTCCCGTCATACTGATTCATGACAAGCGTCACTTCCACAGTTGACAGGCCCCGGCGCTGGCGCGATCAGGTGCTCGACCTCCTGTTGCCGCCGCGCTGCCTCGCCTGTACCGCCGCGGTCGATGTTCCGGGGCGGTTATGCCCGGACTGCTGGGCCGCTGTCGACTTCATCGCCGCGCCCCATTGCGCCACCTGTGGCCTGCCCTTCGCCGACGACGAGGGCGACGATGCGGTATGCGGCGGTTGCGCCGCCGAAACCCCGGCTTTCGACCGGGCCCGCGCCGTGCTGCGCTACAACGGCGTCGCCCGCTCCCTGGTGCTCGGCTTCAAGCATGGCGACCGGACCCACGCGGCGCCGGCCTTCGCCAATTGGATCGGGCGCAACGCCGAAGCCTTGCTCGATGACGCGGACGTCGTCACCCCGGTACCGCTGCACCGTTGGCGGCTGTTCACCCGACGCTATAACCAGTCGGGCCTGCTGGCCCACGAAATTGCCCGCGCCTGGGGCCTCGACTTCAGCCCGGACCTGCTGCGCCGCACCCGCCCGACCCCGAGCCAGGGCGGCCTCAACCGCCGCGAGCGGTTTCTCAACGTGCGCGGCGCCTTCAAGCTGCGTCTGGGACGCGCCGTGGAAGGCCGTCGGGTCATCCTTGTAGACGACGTCATGACCACGGGCGCCACCGCCAACGCCTGCGCCCGGGCGCTCAAACGGGCCGGCGCCGAGACCGTCGATGTTTTGACCCTGGCACGGGTGGTCGCCGAGGGTGACTAACTCTATATTGACGCTTGATTAGCAATCTTCGTGAGAGACACCGTGGCCAAAGTCGAAATTTATTCCTCCATGATGTGCGGCTTCTGTAGCGCCGCCAAGCAGCTGCTCAAGAACAAGGGCGTCGCCTTCACCGAGATCGATGTCATGCTCAAACCCGGCGTGCGGCGCGAGATGATCGAACGCGCCGACGGCAAGACCTCGGTACCGCAAATTTTTATCGATGACGTTCATATCGGCGGTTGCGACGAGTTGTACCGGCTCGAACAGCGCAAGCATCTCGACCCCCTGTTGGAAGGCAAGCCATGACGACACCGATTCCCAGCCCGTTCAAGGTCGCCTGCATTCAGAATACCGCGACCCAGGACCTCGATGAGAATATGGCGACCTCCAGCGCCCTGGTGCGCGAAGCAGCCGCAGCGGGCGCTGATTTCATTACCCTGCCCGAGCATTGCTCGCTCATGGAGCCGCGCCGGGATGTGCTGCACCAGCACGCGGTGCCGCTCGACGAGCATCCCACGTTGGCAAAGTTCCAAGCCCTGGCGGCCGAGGTCGGGCGCTGGATGCTGATCGGTTCCCTGCCGTCACAGTCGGCTGACGGGCGCATCGCCAACTGCTCGGTGCTGCTCGACGACAGCGGCAAGGTCGTCACCAGCTACGATAAAATTCATATGTTCGACGTCGACCTGCCGACCGGAGAACGGTTCCGCGAGTCAGACGACTTCCAGCCCGGCGCCGAAGCCCGCCTGGTCGATACCCCGTGGGGCGCCATGGGCATGACCGTATGCTACGACCTGCGGTTCCCCCAGCTCTACCGCAGCCTGGCCCAGGCCGGGGCGCGGTTCCTCACGGTCCCCGCCGCCTTCACCAAGGTCACCGGCGACGCTCATTGGCACACCCTGCTGCGCGCCCGGGCGATCGAGAATTGCTGCTTCGTCATCGCGCCATGCCAGACCGGCCACCACTACGGCAAGCGCTATACCTGCGGTCACTCGCTGATCATCGACCCATGGGGCGAGGTATTGGCCGACGGCGGCGATGATGTCGGGTTTGTCATGGCCGAGGTCGATCCGGCCCGGGTCGACGAGGTCCGGGCCATGATCCCCAGCCTCGGCCACGACCGGCCCTTTGAAGTCACGGGGACCGCAGCACCGCGCATATCCGCTGTATCCTAGCCGCCTTGGGCGCCGGCCGTTCGAAGTCCTCATAGGCGGTCACCCAGAGCTTGCCGCACACCACGTCGAGCAACTCGCCGGGGTCGAGCAGGTGTTTGGGATTGCGCGGCCGGCCGAAGTTCTCGTTGCCCTTGGCGTAGGTCTCATAAATTAGTACCCCGCCGGGCTCGAGCGCCTCGATCAGCGCCGGCAGCAGGGGCCGGTACAGATAGTTGGCCACCACCACGGCGCCATAACGCCGGCCCAGGAACGGCCACTTTGAGCCATCCTCCAGGTCGGCGGCGATCAGGGTGAAGTCGTCGCGATCACCGGGGATTTCGCATTGCGCCGTGTTCTTGTCGATGGCGGTGACTTCATGGCCGCGATCGAGAAACACCAGGGAATGGCGACCGCCACCGCAAGCAATATCGAGGACCGACCGCCGATCAGGCACCAGATCAGCGAACCTCTGGACCCATTTTGAGGGCTCGTCCAGGGGCGTGTAGTGGCGGCGTAGAGGTTGTTCCATGGGGTTATTCCGGGGTTCGATAGTGGTTGTTAAGCGGCCTGAAAGCCATTATGTGGGAAGATATACTGTTGCCGGCGTTCTGTAACAACGTTGGCGGTGACACGTAATTCCGAGATGGGCGAATGATCCTATTCGATCTCAGATGCGGTAAAGACCATGTCTTCGAGGCCTGGTTCCGCGACAGCGAGACCTACGACGCCCAGGCCAAGGGGGGCGAGATCGCGTGCTCGGTGTGCGGCGACACCGCCGTCGCCAAAGCCCTGATGACGCCTAATGTGGCGACCAGCAGCAGCGAGTCCATCAGCCCCGAGCAGGCCGCCCGGGTCATGCGCTACCTGAGCGCCGTGCGCGATCACGTGGAAAAGACCCACGACAACGTCGGCGACAAGTTCCCCGAGGAAGCCCGCAAGATCCACTACGGCGAAACCGAGAAGCGCAACATCTACGGCAACGCCACCGCCGACGACGCCCGGGAGCTGGACGAAGAAGGTATCGAGTTCGGCGTCCTGCCGGCGCCGGCCAAGCGCAAGACGAACTGATGTAAAGTGCGTTCAAGCGCCCGGTCTTGTCATACAAACTGGGGCTCCCGCCGCATAAGCGGCGACGCGCGGTCGCACTTGCCGGCGGTCATCAAACGATGACCACCGGTATTCTTCGTACTTTCTTTCAGCCCGCGACTGCGGGTCGCCAACCGTTTGGCGGGGGCCCCAGTCTTGTAAACACAAAAATGGGCGCTTGAACGCGCATTACAAAAAGCCCGCCGCGCTCTCTTCCTTCTCCCCCACCACCATGTAGTTGACCGACAGGTCGCGCGACAGGGACCAGGTTCCGTTGAGCGGGCTGTAGCGGGCGCCGGCCATGGCCGTCACCGCGACGCCGCCGGCGCGCAAGCAGCGGGCGAGTTCGGCCGGGCGCACGAACCGCCGCCAGTCGTGGGTGCCCGGTGCCAGCCAGCGCAGCAGATACTCGGCACCGACGATGGCCAGGGCGAAGGCCTGGGGCGTGCGGTTGAGGGTCGCCGCCATGATCAGCCCGCCGGGCTTGACCAGGGCGCAGCAGGCGGCCACGAAGCCATCCACGTCGGCGACATGCTCGATGACTTCCATGGTGATCACCGCGTCGAAGCGCTCGCCAGCATCGACCAGGGCCTCGGCGGTGGTGTGGCGGTAGTCGATAGAAAGACCGGATTGATCCGCGTGGGCGGCGGCCACGGTGGTGTTCTCAACCGCCGCGTCAATGCCCACCACGGTGGCGCCGAGCCGCGCCAGGGGTTCGCAGAGCAGGCAACCGCCGCAGCCCACATCGAGCAGCCGCACGCCATGGAGCGGCCGCTCGGCCAGGGGATCGCGCCCGAGATGGCCGGCCAGATGATCGCGGATGAATTCGAGACGGACCGGGTTTAGGGCGTGCAGCGGCGCCAATCCACCGGCCGTGTCCCACCACTCATCGGCCAGGGCCGCGAACCGGGCGACCTCCTGGGCGTCAACGGAAGACGGCGTTTGAGCGGCGGCGTGAGCCATGGCGGCTGGTTCCCTTTGGAGCCCGGGCTTGAAACCGGGGCGCCGGCCAAGTATGTATACCCGCCTTTCGCGCGGCAACAGGGCATTTGATGATCGATTTTGTTTTGTTGCCCTACCCCTTTCGCCGCACATGGAACCTGCCATGGCCCGGATCGTTCAGAAGACCGGCGGTACGTCAGTTGGCGATATCGACCGTATCAAGGCCGTGGCCCAGCGGGTCAAGGCGACGGTCGACGACGGCCACGAGGTCGCCGTGGTGGTTTCTGCCATGGCCGGGGTCACCGATCAGCTGACCGAATGGGTCACCCGGGCGGCACCGCTTCACGATGCCCGGGAGTACGACGCGGTGGTCGCCACCGGCGAGCAGGTGACCAGCGGCCTACTGGCCCTGGCGCTCCAGGACCTGGGCGTGACGGCGCGCTCGTGGCATGGCTGGCAGATTGCCGTACAGACCGACGATGCCCACGGCAAGGCGCGCATCCTGTCGATCGACACGGACGAGCTTAACAAGCGCTTCGCCCACGGCCACGTGGCCGTGGTCGCCGGTTTCCAGGGGGTCGGGCCCGATGGCCGGGTGACCACTTTGGGGCGCGGCGGCTCGGATACCTCGGCGGTGGCCCTGGCGGCGGCCCTTGGCGCCGAGCGCTGTGATATCTATACCGACGTGGATGGGGTGTTTACCGCCGATCCACGCATCGTCACCCAAGCCCACAAGCTTGATAAGGTGACCTACGAGGAAATGCTCGAAATGGCCTCCCAGGGCGCCAAGGTGCTGCAGACCCGCGCCGTCGCCATGGCCATGAAGCACCAGGTTCGCCTACAGGTGCTGTCGAGCTTTACCGATGCCCCTGGAACCCTGGTCGTTGATGAGGATGAGATAGTGGAAGAGCAAATGGTGAGCGGCATCGCCTACAGCCGCGACGAAGCGAAGATCACCCTGGTCGGGGTGGCCGACAGGCCCGGCGTCGCCGCCGCCATCTTCGGCCCCCTGGCCGAGGCCAACGTCAATGTCGACATGATCGTGCAGAACGTCTCGGCCGATAATTCCCTGACCGACCTGACCTTCACGGTGACCAAGGCGGACCTCGACCGTGCCGTCGCGTTACTCGAGCGCCCGGACCGCGGCTTCGACTGCGTCTCCCTGGCCCATGACGGCAACGTGGTCAAGGTCTCGGTGATCGGCGTCGGCATGCGCAGCCACGCCGGCGTGGCGGCCCAAATGTTCCAGTCCCTGGCCGACAAGGGCATCAACATCCAGGTCATCTCGACCTCGGAAATCAAGATCAGCGTGCTGATCGCCGAGGACTATCTGGAACTCGCCCTGCGCTCCCTGCACAGCGCCTACGGGCTGGATACGGCGTAGCGCCCGCCGGCGCCGTTTGCCCGTAAGCCAATTGCGTGATAACATAATAGGTTACACTTAGAAAACGGGCGAAAACGTGGCCCGACAGGCGGACACAAACCATGGCGCAACCCAGGCAGCGATTGGCTGAGGATCGGCCCGGCGGCCATCTGCGTGAGGTCGGGGCTGATGATCTGCTCCGGCACAGTGACGTTGCCGCCGAGCTGTATCGCGGCCGGGTACGCCGCGGCGTCGATCTTGCCGCGGTCGCAGACGAGCTGCGCATTCACTACGAACATCTGCTCGCCCTCGAGGAAGGCCGCTTCGACGAGCTTCCCGGCCCGACCTACGTCATCGGGTTTCTGCGCAGCTACGCCGGCTATCTGGCACTCGACGCCGATGACCTGGTGCGCCGCTTCAAGGACGAGACCGCCTATCGCGACAGCCGCCCGGACCTCTCCTTCCCGTCGCCCCAGGACGAGGGGCGGGTGCCCACGGTTGCCCTCATCGCCCTCAGCCTGGCTCTGGTCGCCGCCGCCTATGGCGGCTGGTACTACGTGGCCAATGTGGACCGGGTGGTGGTGGAGAAAGTGCCGCCGGTACCGGAAAGCGTTGTTGTCCCGGAAGTCGTGATTGTCGAGGCCGAGCCCACACCGACAATACAAGCCGTGATCCCGGCGCGCGAACCAGAGACACCGGTTGTCTTGGCTGCCGAGGAAATCCCGGAAACCGTCGCCGCAACGCCGCAGCCGGCCGCCGAACCGATCAAAATTGAAACCGACGCCGTGGCCGAACCGGAACCGGCAGCCAGCGAAGTTGTCATCGTCAAGCCGGTCGAGGCCGTGGCGCCGGAACCGGCGGTCGTCGAGCCGGAAATCGTTGAGGCCGTGGTCGCTGAGCCAGAGATCGTTGAGCCAGAGATCGTTGAGCCAGAGGTCATCGAACCGGAGATCGTCGAGGCTGTCACGGCCGAGCCCGAGCCCCAGGAAACAGCGCCCGAAGAAACTGCCGCGCTCATACCCGAGGCACCGGTGATCGACACGGACGCCTATGTGCCGCGCGAGTTCGGCATGGCCAATGTCGGGTCCACCATCCGTCTGCGGGCCCAGTTGGAAAGCTGGATTCAGGTCACCGGCGCCAACAACGAGCTACTGGTCACCCGCATCCTGCGCCCCGGCGATATCTACCATGTGCCTGATCGGCCCAATCTGGTGCTGATGACCGGTAATGCCGGCGGCATTGAAATCCTGGTCGGCGATCAGCTGGCGCCGTCGCTTGGCGCGGTCGGCGCCATCCAGCGGCGGGTCGCGCTGGATCCGGAAAAACTCCTCGCCGGCACCGCCACTAACTGAGTTAACCGGCGCACTCGCTTTACAGACAGCCGCGCTCTACGTTATCAGTGCACCGAATGTTGAGATTGCCCGGACACCTATCATGAGCGTTCGCCCCTATCGCGATATCGACCGCCGCAAATCACGGCGGGTCAACGTCGGCTCGGTGCCGGTCGGCGACGGCGCGCCGATCTCCGTGCAGTCCATGACCAACACCCTGACCAGCGACGCCCCGGCGACCATCGCCCAGATCCGCGCCCTGGAAGACGCCGGCGCCGACATCGTGCGGGTGTCCTGCCCCGACCAAGAGTCCACCGCCGCGCTGCGCACCATCGTCGACGCGGTCACCGCGCCGATCGTCGCCGACATCCACTTCCATTACAAACGGGCTATCGAGGCGGCCGAGGCCGGCGCCGCCTGCCTGCGCATCAACCCCGGCAACATCGGCAAGGCCGAGCGGGTCGCCGAGGTGGTCAAGGCCGCCCGCGACCACGGCTGCTCCATGCGCATCGGTGTCAACGCCGGCTCACTCGAGCGCCACCTGCTGGAGAAGTACGGCGAGCCCTGCCCCGAGGCCATGGTCGAGAGCGCCATGGACCACGCCCGCATCCTCGAGGACAACGACTTTTTCGACTTCAAGATCAGCGTCAAGGCGTCGGACGTGTTCCTCGCCGTGGCCGCCTATCAGGGCCTGGCCGAGGCTTGCGACTATCCCCTGCACATCGGCATCACCGAAGCCGGCGGCCTGACCGGCGGCACGGTCAAATCGTCGGTCGGCCTCGGCATGCTGCTGTGGTCGGGCATCGGCGACACCGTCCGGGTGTCGCTGTCGGCCGATCCGGTGGAAGAGATCAAGGTCGGCTTCGAAATGCTCAAGACCCTGGGACTGCGTCATCGCGGGGTCAACGTCATCTCCTGCCCATCCTGTGCCCGCCAGCAGTTCCAGGTGATCAAGACCGTCGAGACCCTGGAAGAGCGCCTGGCTCACATCGCCACGCCCCTGACCCTGTCGATCATCGGCTGCGTGGTCAACGGCCCCGGCGAGGCCCGGGAAACCGATATCGGCGTCACCGGCGGCGGCAAGGGCAGCCATCTGGTCTATATCAGCGGCATCGCCGACCACAAAATCGACGAAGACGGCCTGGTCGATCACGTGGTCGAGCTGGTTGAAAAGAAGGCCGCCGAGATCGAGGCGGAAGCCGCCAGCGCCGACAACACCACCTCAGCCGCCTAGCCGGAGTTACTGCCTTGGCGAAACTTCAGCCGGTACGCGGCACCCATGATCTGTTGCCCGAGGACAGCCGACGCCATCGCCATGTGGTCGAGGTGTTTCGCGACGTCGCCGAGCGCTTTGCCTTCGGTGAGATATCGACGCCGATCTTCGAGTTCACAGAAGTCTTCAAACGCACCCTGGGGGAAACCTCGGACGTGGTGTCCAAGGAGATGTACACCTTCACGGACCGCGGCGGCGACGAGGTCACCCTGCGGCCCGAGTACACCGCCGGCATCGCCCGCGCCTTCATTTCCGGTGGCCTGGCGCAGAGCCTGCCGCTCAAGTTCTACGGCCATGGCCCCATGTTCCGTTACGAGCGGCCGCAAAAGGGCCGGCAACGGCAATTCCATCAGCTCGACGCCGAGATCCTCGGCGTCGCCGAGCCCCTGGCCGACATCGAGGTCATTGCCCTCGGCGCCCAACTGCTGGAAGATCTGGGTATCGCCGCGTTGACGGAACTCGAACTCAACACCCTGGGCGACCAGGAAAGCCGCGCCAATTACCGCGACGCCCTGGTCACCTATTTCAGCGACTTTCGCGACAAACTGTCGGACGACAGCGTCAAG
The DNA here is from genome assembly GCA_046582535.1 of Alphaproteobacteria bacterium. Taxonomy (GTDB): domain Bacteria; phylum Pseudomonadota; class Alphaproteobacteria; order JAAXGF01; family JAAXGF01; genus JAYZAP01. The sequence goes on along the minus strand of JAYGEF010000468.1, from coordinate 22 downwards.
CGCCTCGAACGCAATCCCCTAC
>JAYGEF010000100.1:0-3356 GCA_046582535.1 Alphaproteobacteria bacterium | reverse complement strand
AACCGATCCAATTGATCTGCTCGGTGATCGAGACCGACAGCGAGCCGACCAAGCCGTGCGCCGCCGCGGCCCAATCGACATGCTCCACCAGCCACCCGGACGGCGCCGATAACCACGTTCGCGCCACCGCCATGAACGACGTCAGCAGGGCATATTGGGTGGCGGTGTAGCTAATGTTGCACAAGCTCGACAGATAGGCGATGAACGCGGCCGTGCCCATGCCACTGGCGAGGTTTTCGAAGCCAATAGTGAGCGCCAGGACCGACAGATTGGCCCCTGCCGCCGCTTGGACCGCGAACATCAAGTTGGAGACTAGTTGCAGGATGCCGGTGATCCAAAGACTGCGAATGATCCCAGCCCCGCTGATCAAAGCGCCGCCGAGGAACAGGCCGGCAATTGTGGCGGTAAAGCCGAAGACCTTAGCAACTCCAGCGATCTCGTCGTTGCTAAAACCGATCTTGACCAGAAAAGGATTGGTCATGGCGCCGGCCAAGGTATCGCCAAATTTGAAGAAGATGACAAAAAGAAGAATTACCAACCATCCGCGTCGAGTCATAAACTCGGCGAACGGGCAAATTACGGCGTCGTAGATCCATGTCAGCATGCTACGCAACGCGACTGAACCTGTTGCCATACGCTCGATGTAGCGTGCACCTAGTGCTTCGAGGAAATCGGCTCGAGAATCACTTTTCCGCGATGGCTCCCGACTTGCCAACGTTGTGAGCACCCCGACAAGCACGAGAACAGCCATAGCCGCATAAGTCGTCTGCCATCCGTATCGGACACCTGCCCAAATTCCGCCAGCACCCGAGACCAACATGGCGACGCGATAACCAAACACGTACATCGCCGCCCCCGCGCCCAATTGCCTGTCTTCCAGCGACTCGATGCGAAATGCGTCAATCACGATATCCTGGCTAGCGGACGCGAAGGCTACAGCAAACGCGGCCAGTGCCATGGTGAATGGCGCTGCTACGGGGTCAACTCCTCCTAGCCAAAGAATAGAACCGATTAGTGCGAACTGAGTGAAAACCAACCAGCTTCGGCGGCGGCCAAATCGTTTGGTTAGCCAGGGAAGCGGCATTTTGTCGATAATTGGTGCCCACAGGAACTTGAGGCGGTAGGGCGTGGCGACCACCGCAATCAAACCGATCGTGGTCAGGTCGATGCCAACTTTGGTCATCCAGTTCTGCAAAGTGCCGGCGGTCAGGGCGAGCGGAACGCCGCTCGAAAACCCAAGCAGCAGGATTGCGATGACGCGCGGCTCGCGGTAAACGGCGGTGGCATTAAGCCAGGCTCGCGCCCGGTTCATGGTGCCGAGCGAGTTCGTCATTTCGGTCGCACCGCTATCTGGCCTCTACGACTACGAAACCCGGCATTGCGATTTTGCCCGGATCGCGGTACATCGCCGTGGCTTCGTGCCACGCTCTGTCGATTTCGGGGGCGGCGGCCGATTTTGACATCATCACCGGGACGGTTTCGTGTCACGCGACCCTGGTCTTAACACCTACGCCCGTACCGCGACACGGTTGATTGCGCACCGGCCATTTTGGCCGCGCGCGGTCGCGCGGTACGCCACGGTAAATTTGGAGGACGACAAGTATGCGTAACGTAATGTTGTTGGTGGTGGGGCTGCTCGCCGGCCTAGCGATCGGCTATTTCACCATGCAGAACGGCGGGCCGGTCGATGTCGCCGAGACCGACGCCGAACCGGTCAGCAAACCGGTGCGCTGGAAGATGGGCAGCGCCTTTCCCGGCGCACTGGTCCAGCTCGGCACCTTGGGAACGACCCTTTCGAGCACGGTGAACAAGATCTCCGACGGTAATGTCGAGCTCAAGTTCTATGAGCCCGGCGCGCTGGTGCCGGCGCTCGAGCTGTTCGACGCGGTATCCACCGGCGCGGTCGATGCCGGCTGGTCGACGCCGGGCTATTGGGCGGGCAAAGTGCCGGCGCTGCAGTTCTTCACCGCCGTCCCCTTCGGCCCCGCGGTCGGCGAATATATGGCGTGGTTCTACTACGGCGGCGGCCAGGAACTTTATGACGAGCTTTATGGCCGGCACAATATCAAGGGCATGCTGTGTGGCATCATCGCGCCCGAGGCCTCGGGCTGGTTTCAAAAGGAAATCAACAGCGTCGACGACCTCAAGGGTCTGAAAATGCGCTTTTTCGGGCTCGGCGCCAAGGTGATGGAGAAACTTGGCGTCTCGACCCAGCTGATCGCCGGCGGCGACATCTTTCCGGCGCTCGAACTCGGCACCATCGACGCCACCGAATTCTCGATGCCGGCGATCGACTTGGAGCTCGGCTTCTATCAGGTCGCCAAGCATTACTACATGCCGGGCTGGCATCAGCAGTCGACCTATCTCGAGCTGATGATGAACCTCGACCGCTGGAACAGTCTGAACAGCACCCAGCAGGCGCAGATCGGCGCCGCGTGCGGTGAGAACTTCCGTATCGCCATCGCCGAGGGCGAGGCGATCCAGTTCGGCGCCATTGCGGAGCTGAAGAGCAGAGGGGTCACGGTGCATCGTTGGTCGGACGAGATGCTCGGCGAATTCAGCGCCGCCTGGGACGCGGTGGTCGCCGAGGAAGCCGCCGCCGACCCCGACTTCGCCAAGGTGTGGACCTCGATGCAGGAATTCCGCGCCAACTACGCGGTGTGGAAGGAACTGGGGTATCTGTAGTTTTAACGAGCGTTCAGGCGCCACGCAGGTTGTTAAAGGGCATTCAAGCGCCACGCAGGCTAGCCTCGCATAAGCTCGGGCGCGGCTAAACCCCCTAAATCCCCCTTATCAGGGGGACCCTCCTGCTTCTTCACCTTCCCTGAAAAGGGAGGGCCGGGGTGGGTTTGCTTGACGTCTGGTCCCGATGCGACGGGAGGGCGATTACAGCAAGGTCCGCAGCGGCACGTCGGGGCGGGCGCCGAAATGGCTGATCACTTCGGCCGCCGCGAGGCTCCCCAGCGCGCCGCTGGCGGCGAGATCCTTGCCGGCGGTGTAGCCATGGAGAAAGCCGGCGGCGAATAGATCGCCGGCGCCGGTGGTATCGACCAGGCGCGCCACCGGCGCCGCGTCGATCACATGGACCTGGTCGCCGCTGACGATGACCGAGCCTTTTTCGCCGCGGGTCAGGGCCGCGACTTCGCAGTCGCCGCAGATTGCCTGTAGGCCTTCGTCGAACGTCGTTACTTCATAAAGCGACAGCAGTTCGGCCTCGTTGGCGAATACGATATCGACGCCCCCGGCAACCAGCGCGCGGAACTCGTCGCGATAGCGATCGACGCAGAATGCGTCCGACAAGGTCAGCGCCACCTTGCGCCCCGCGCCGTGGGCGATTTCGACCGCCTTGCGGAAAG
>JAYGEF010000428.1:0-7212 GCA_046582535.1 Alphaproteobacteria bacterium | reverse complement strand
TCTCAAGGATTTCAAATATTTCCAGCAATCTCTCTAGACCTTCAACATACGATGTAACAATACTTTCCAACGACTCTTGGGCAAACGCTGAAGTGTAGCTATAAACGGCACTGTGAAGCAATTCATAGTCGATGCCGGCCTTAACGAAAACACCGATAGCTCTTGAAAAGAAGTTCGCAGCCAGCAAATTCCAAAACGGTGAGTCATATTGACGGCCTCGATCAATTGGCATCAACTTTTCTGGCCAGCATCGATGTACGATTCGGTCCGGCCACAATTCCGACCGTTCAATTAATCGTACTTGCTCCTTATAATCGAATGCGATAAGTACTTTGGGGAAAAACTTTGTTTTCTCAGCCTGTTGGTGAAATTCCTCGTTGACAAATTCGATTTCAGTGCTGGCTCTACTTCCGCTCCGGGAAGCCAAAACCTCTCCTCGCCCACCTCCGATCCAACAATTTTTCGATGGCGATAAAATATTGCTAGTCGAAATTTGATTTCTAACCCTCGTGGCTTCAACCATTTGTCACTAAACATCGCGATCCGTCTTATCTTGCCATTACAATAATTCACCAGCATCAGCGTCGGCCAACTAGATGGGCGCTGCAAAAAGATAAAAGGTGTACTGGACCGAAACGATTCACTGATTTCGAGTTTGTCTTCTTCTACATATTCGCGGATCGAAAAATCCCCGATATCTTAGATACTATCATCATCCATCCCAGGACCTGATCGACTGATGCCTGACTGCGTGGAAAATCCCTCGCCTTTGAGAGTATGCAATGAACCGACGTCACTTTTCGATTTGACTAACTGGTACTTCACTAACCCTCCGCTGACTCGCAAGAGGTGGACACGCTTCAATTTATCTCCAATCAAAGTTAATCGATTATAGGAAAGAAAATCCTCATCCTGATGGAACATTGCAGAGCAGCGGGTTTTTTCTTTCACTTTTCCAGTAAACTAAATGGAGCCAAACTCTTTGTCACGGGTTCTCATATATTCATCGTTGATTATTATATTTCGGCGACGGCGATCAGCATCAACAATAACATGCTACCGCATGTTCCTAGCTGAAAAGCGACAGTGCGACTAAATTCCAAATATCGATCATATTTTGTTAATCCGTATTGCAATCGAAATTAGTGGTTGGATATCTTCAAGTCAATGTTCTTAGCCATTTTGTGCAAGTACACGGCCTTGTCTCACTCTCCACCAATCTCCCCGGCAAAATAGGCCCGGCAATGGGCCGCGAAAGTTTCCACCAGGCGAGTCGGGCGGGCCTGGGCGAGACGCGCCAGGACGATATGGCCCGGTTCGACAGCATCGGCGAGGGGCCGGCAGGCAATGCCCTGCCCGTCATAGGCGAGATCGCCGGCCGGACGGGTCACCAGCAGGGAGACCCCAAGACCGCTGGCGACCATGCCGCGCACGGTCTCGATGGAGGCCGAGCGAAAGCGAATGTCGGGCTCCAGCCCGGCCCGGGTGAACAGAGAGGTGAAGTACTCCCGCCCCGGCGGCACGTCGAGCAGCACCAGGGGCTCGCGCACCAAATCGGCGAGGGCAACCGTCGGCGACTTCGCCAGGGCATGACCGGCGGGCAGCAGGGCATAAGGCGGCAGATCGACCAGCGCCTCGGCCTCCACGTGGGCCGGCAGATTGACATCGTAAATCAGCGCCACCGTATGACGGCCCGCCGCCATGCCGTCGAGCAGTTCGTCCTGATGGCCTTCATGGAGGGCAATCTCCACATCCGGGTGGGCCTTGATTAAGCCGGCGACGATGCGCGGCATGAAGAACGGCGCCAGGGTCAGGTAACACCCCACATCGAGCCGCCCGGTGACCCCGGCGCCCAGACCCCGGGCGCATTCGGCCAATTCACCGGCATGGGCCAGCAGGCTGCGCGCCTCGGCCAGCAGGGGCCGCCCGGCCGGGGTGGTGGAGACGCCATGAGCGTGGTGGCGGAGAAACAGCTGAACTCCGAACAGCCCCTCGAGCTTGGCAATTGCCATGGACACCGAGGGCTGGGAGACGTTGAGCGCGCGCGCCGCCTTGGCGACGCTGCCGTGATCGGCGGCGGCGACGAAGTAGGTCAGCTGGCGAAGTGTGTATGTTATCATTTTTACCTATAGCAAATCTAAGAATATAATATTTTAGTTATTGGCGACGATCAACCATGCTGAGCGCAATTAAACGGGTATCAGTCGAAAAAATCCAAACGCGAGGAGCCCAGCCATGCTGAGGACCGGAGACCAGTACCGCGACTCGATCCGCGACGACCGCCAGGTCTGGATGAACGGCGAGCGCATCAAGGACGTCACCACCCACCCGGCGTTCAAGCCCATCGTCGACGTCCGCGCGCGGATCTACGACATGGCTCATGAGGCGCGCTACGCCGAAACCATGTCCTATAAAGACGAGGCCACCGGCGAGACCAACTGCATCGGCTACAAGCTGCCCAAGGAGCAGGCCGACTGGCACGCCAAGCGCGCCGCCGTCGACGCGGTCATGGACGACATCGGCGGCGTGGTCATTCGCATGGGCGACGAGACCGCCGGCGAGATGTGGTCGCTTTATGACGGCCGCGACGTGCTCGACGAGGTCGATCCGCAATACCGCGGCAACATCGAGAATCACATTCAGCACGTGCTGACCAGCGACACCTTCCATGTCTCGGCCAATACGGACCCCAAGGGCGACCGCTCCAAGCGGCCCCAGGACCAGGACCCGGACATGCTGCTGCACATGGTCAAGGAGACCGACGCCGGCATTATCGTGCGCGGCGCCAAGTACGAGACCGCGGCGGCCTATTCCAACCAGGCCTTCGTCAAGCCGACCATCGCCAACTGGGGCGACGCCGAGTTGTCGGACTACGCCCTGGGCTTCATCTGCCCGATGAACGCCGACGGCCTCAAGCACATCTGTCGGACCGGCTTCGCCGGCCGCGCACCGGCCGAGGACTACCCCCTGGCCAACCGCTTCGACGAAGTCGACACCCTGCTGGTGTTCGACAACGTGCTGATCCCCTGGGAGAACGTCTTGTTCCACCAGCACACCCGGGCGGCGAGCTTCATTCGCGGCACCCTGCACCGCTACAGCGCCATGGCCTTCGTCCAGCGCATCCAACGCATCGCCGATATGCTGATCGGCGCCGCCCTGTTCAACGTCCGTCAGACCGGCCTCGACAAGCAGCCGGCGGTGCGCGAGAAGCTGGCCGCCCTGGCGTGCTATCGCGAGACCATAAACGCCCACTTGACCGCCGCCATCGCCACCGCCGAGAGGAGCCCCGGCGATCTGCTCATGCCCAACCAGTCGCTGCTCTACACTGGCCGGGTCCATGCCTGCTCGAACTTGCCGGCCATGGTCCATCTCGCCCGCGAGCTGTGCGGCGGCCAGATCTGTGTGACCCCGGACGCCGCCGCCTTCGCCGATCCGGAGTCCGGCCCGTGGCTCGAGAAGTTCTATTCAGTCAACGAGTCCTGGAGCGCCCAGGACCGGCGCAAGCTTTTGGCCTTCGCCCGCGACCTCATGAACTCCGACTACGCCGGCCACCGCCTGACCTTCCAGCTGTTCGCCCAGTCCCCGCCCTTCGCCCACCTCAACGCGGTGTACAACAACTTCGACTTCTCCGGCCCGCTCGAATTCGTACGCAAGTCCGCCGGTCTGTCGGACAAAGTGATGGAGGCTTGATCATGCTCAAGGACAAGTTCATCGAAGGTATGAGCCGCTCCGCATCGACCGTCTCGGTGGTCACCAGCGATGGCCCGGCGGGCCGCGCCGGGGTCACCGTCAGCACCCTCTGTTCGGTCTCCGCCGAGCCGCCGCAACTGCTGGTCTGCGTCCACCACAAGAGCAGCGCCTGCGACATCATCCGCGAGAACGGCCGGTTCTGCGTCAACGTGCTGCGCGACGAGCAGACCGACGTGTCCGACACCTTCGCCGGCCGCCTCGAAGCCCCCGGCGGCGACAAGTTCGCCTGCGCCGACTGGAGCGACCTGGCCACCGGCTCTCCGGCCCTTGACGGCGCCCTGGTCGCCTACGACTGCCACCTGGCGTACTACGTGCGCTGCGGCTCGCACATCATCTTCATCGGCGACGTGGTCGACGTCGCCATCGCCGAAGACTGCGAAGACGACAACTGCCGCGCCCTGGTCTACGCCAACCGCGCCTACGCGGCGGCCGAGCCGTTGGCGGCCTGACTGAATTAAGGGGACAGTATATTTAATTATTTAAATATACTGTCCCCTTAATTACTGGGTATCTTGATTCGCTCCACCAGCGCGCCATGCAGCGCCCCGCCCGACGCGAGCATCGAGCTTATCGGCGCCAACGGGTCGCTGTAGTCGAAGGGTTGGCCCGTGCCGTCGGTGATATGCCCCCCCGCCTCGCACACCAGCAGGTCGCCGCCGGCCACGTCCCAGGTGCTTTTGCCCCAAACCGTGGCAGTGGCGTCGCAGGGGCCGGCGGCGACCAGGGCTAGTTTGTAGGCGATGGAGCTGATGGCCCCGACCGTGACGTCGCCGAGGTTCTTGTGCCAGTCGAGGCGGTCGTATTCGGTGCGGCTGATCATAAGATTGGCGCCGTCCAGGGTGGCCTGGTCCGTGGCCCGCACCGGTTGGCCGTTGAGCCGCACGCCGCCGCCGGCGTAGGCGTCGAACAGCTCGTCGGTGGCCGGGTTGCAGACCGCCGCCACGATCGGCCGGCCGGCCTCGATGAGGGCCACCGAGACGGCGAACTCGGGGCGGTCGCGGAGGAAGGCGCTGGTGCCGTCGATGGGATCGACCAGCCAGAAGCGCGGGCGAATTACCGGGTTGGCGGACTCCTCGGAGACCCAGCCGTAATCGGGCCGCGCCCCGCACAGCGCCTGCTCAAGATGATCGTTGGCGGCGAGGTCGGCCTCGCTGACCCAGTGGCCGGGGCTCTTCTCCCAGGTCTTCGGTTTGTTGCCGAAGTAGCTCAGCGCAATGGCGCCGGCCTCGCGCACCGCCTCGATCAGCAGCGCGTGGTCGTCGGTCAGGGCGGGCACGCCGGAAGCCATAGTGACTGCCGGTACATCCCAAACCTTCTTTCAGCCCGCGACTGCGGGTCGCCGACCGTTCGGCGGGAGCCTGCGTGGCGATTGAACGCCCATCGGTCATCCTTCATGGCCGATGGTACCATCACGTGCCGGCGACCGTCATGCCGTCGATGCGCACCGTGGGGGCGTCGATGCCGGCGCGCAGCACCAGGTCGTTGGCCGGCGTCATGGCGGCGAACATGTCCTTGAGGTTTCCGGCGACGGTGACTTCGCTGAGCGGATAGGCGATCTCGCCGTTCTCGATCCAGTAACCGGCGGCGCCTCGGCTGTAGTCGCCGGTGATGCCGTTGACCCCCATGCCCATGAGCTCGGTGACCAGGAAGCCCTGGACGATCTCGGCGATCATTTCCTCGGGCGTCTGGGTGCCCGGCGCCAGGGTCAGGTTGGTGGCGCTGGGCGACGGCGGTGACGACGTGCCGCGCGAGGCATGGCCGGTGGTCGCCAGGCCGAGTTGCCGGGCCGAGCGGGAATCCAGTAGCCAGGTGGTCAGCACGCCGTCGGCGATGATGTCGCGGGCGCTGGTCGCCACGCCCTCGCCGTCGAAGGCCTTGGAGCGCAGGCCGCGCAGGCGGCGCGGGTCGTCGGTGATGGTGATGCCGGCGGCGAATATAGCCTCGCCCAGGCTGTCCTTGAGGAAGCTGGTACCGCGCGCCACCGAGGGCCCGGTTATGGCCCCAACGAGATGACCCAACAAGCCGCCGGAGACCCGCCAATCGTAGATCAGCGGCACCTGGCCGCTCGACGCCTTGCGCGGGCCCAGGCGGCGTACGGCGCGCTCGCCGGCGCGGCGGCCGATGACCGCCGGGTCGTCGAGATCGGCGGCGAAACGCGACACGGTGTAGTCGTAGTCGCGCTCCATGTCCGTGCCCTGGCCGGCGATGACGCTGGCGCTGACGCTGTGCTGGGACACCGCATAGCTGCCGGCGAAACCGTTGCTGGCGGCCAGGGCAACCCGGCTGCGCCCCCAGCCGGCCTCGGCGCCCTCGGAGTTGCTCACCCCATGGACGGCGCGGGCGGCGTCCTCGGCGGCGGTGGCCAGGGCGACCATGCTCTCGGGCGTCGGTTCGTTTTCGTCGCAGAGATCGAGATCGGGGATGTCGCTGGCCAACAGGGCCGGGTCCGCGAGGCCGCAGAACTCGTCCTCGGGCACGGCGGCGGCCATGGCTAGGGCGCGCTCGACCAGCTCAGCCACGGCAACCGGCGAGGTGTCGCTCGACGACACGATGGCCTGGCGCCGGCCGCGAAACACCCGCAGGCCGACGTCCTGTGATTCGGCACGCTCTATACCCTCGGACGCGCCAAGGCGCTGGGCGACGGACAGGCTGGCGCTCTCGACGACAACCCCATCGGCGCCATCGGCCCCGCCTTTGAGGGCGCGGGAGATAAGGTCATCAAGCAGGGCAAGCGGGTCGAGGGACGTGGTGGGCATGGATGAAAACCTCGTGAATGGAGCTCCGGCCCTCGTGCTTCGTCCTTCGACAGGCTCAGGATGAAGAAGCTCAGCATGAGGGCTAATTCGGAACCTACCATAGGGCCTCACCCGGAGCCTGTCGAAGGGCGAGGCCCGCCTAATCCCATATCGGCTTGCCCGAACCCGGCAACCCGAGCTTCGGCCATTTCTCGGTCACCGTTTTAACCACCTCGTCGTCCATGTGGATCAGGCGGCCCCATTCGCGGTTGGTTTCGGGCGGCCATTTGTTGGTCGCGTCGAGGCCGATCTTGGAGCCCAGGCTGGGTTCGGGGCTGGCGAAGTCGAGGTAGTCGATGGGAGTGTTCTCGATGATGGTGATGTCCCGGCCCGGGTCCATGCGGGTGGCGATCGCCCACATGACGTCTTTCCAATCGCGGGCGTCGATGTCGTCGTCGACCACGATGACCCACTTGGTGTAGGTGAACTGGCGGAGGAACGACCACACCCCCATCATCACCCGCTTGGCGTGGCCGGGATAGGCCTTCTTCATGGAAACCACGGCGATGCGGTAGGAGCAGCCCTCGGGCGGCAACCAGAAATCGACGATCTCGGGAAACTGCTGGACCAGCAGGGGGATAAACACCTCGTTGAGCGCCTCGCCGAGAATCGACGGCTCGTCCGGCGGCCGGCCGGTGTAGGTCGAGAGATAGATCGGGTCGCGGCG
>JAYGEF010000420.1:0-4864 GCA_046582535.1 Alphaproteobacteria bacterium | reverse complement strand
TTCATGCCGCCGGGGTCGGAGCCGTGGTCGGGCTCGGTCAGGCCGAAGCAGCCGACCGCCTCGCCGCTGGCCAGGCGGGGCAGATAGCGCTGGCGCTGGTCTTCATTGCCGTAGACGTGGATCGGATGCATGACCAGGCTCGACTGCACGCTCATGGCCGAGCGATAGCCGGAATCAACGCGCTCGACCTCGCGGGCGATGAGGCCGTAGGAGACATAATTGACGCCGGCGCAGCCGTAGCCCTCGATGGTGCTGCCGAGCAGACCGAGCGCGCCCATCTCGTTGAAGATTTCCCGGTCGAAGCGCTCATGGCGGTTGGCCTCGAGAACCCGGGGCATGAGCTTGTCCTGGCAATAATCGCGGGCGGTATCGCGGATCATGCGCTCGTCTTCGCTGAGCTGATCGTCGAGCAGAAAGACGTCATCCCATTGGAACGGTGTCTTGGCGTTCGGGGTGGCCGGGGCGTCGGCCGCGAGCGGCTGGCTCATGATATTCTCCGTGGCGGGCAGGGGGTGTCGTTTCCCGGATATTAGTCCGCCGTTACACAGTTGCACAGGGTGGTATAAGCTGACGTGACGAATCACTTTCGCAGCGAGAGCCATGGCGATGCCTGGGCAAGGTAACGAGGTCATAATCGAATTCCACCGCATCGGTGCGTCGGTCAAGGTCAGCGCCATGGATACGGCGTCCCTGACCGAGGTTTCCATGGTCGGTCCGGCCAACGCCGGCGAAGCGCAGCTCAAAATGGCGGTGCTCAAGAAGCTGGAATACGTCATGGCGAAGAATAAGGGATAGCACGATGATTTACGCCTCCGTGGAGGATATCGGCGAGGCCTCCGATTTCGCGGTCATGGACCGGCAAGTGTCGGTCGATGGCATGCGTTTGCTCGATATCGGTTGTGGCGCCGGAGCCTTGACCCGCGCCCTGGCCGCGCGCGGCGCCGAGGTCGTGGGTATCGAGCCCGATCCGATCCAGGCCGAGAAGAACCGTCAGGCCGAGCCAGTGCCGGGAGTCAGCTTCGTCGAGGGCGGCGCCCAGCGGCTCGACATTGCAGACGACAGCGTCGATGGCGTGTTCTTCAAATACTCGCTCCATCACGTACCGGCGGAGGCCATGGATGAGGCTCTGGCCGAAGCCGTACGTGTGCTCAAAGACGACGGATTCCTTTACGTGACGGAGCCGGTCATGGTCGGCAGCTATGCCGCGATGACCAAACCGTTTAATGACGAAACCAACGTGCGCCGCCTGGCCTATGAGGCTCTGGCACGGGGCGCCGGACCAAATTTCAAGCGCGCTCACGAAACCCGCTATTGCTTGTGGCACGAGTATGTCGACTTCGAGACCTTTGTGGAGGGTCGCCTGGGGCAGACCTACAACGATCACCAGCGCGCCCAGATAGACACCCCCGAGGTCCGCGCCATGTTCGAGGCCGGCCGCAATGGCAATTGCTATCGCTTCCAAATGCATTTGCGGGTCAATTTTTACCAGGGCGTTGGCGCGCCCGATGAATCGGTGGAGGCGTAGGCGTCATGAATGATCTTGACCCGTTGATCGGCGATGCCGAGGACCTGGGGCGGGTCGACGAGATTGACGTCATCGACCGGCTGGTTTCTCTGGCCGGCCTCAAGGTGGTGGATGTGGGCTGCGCCGGCGGCCGTGTAACCCGCCAGCTGGTGGAACGCGGCGCCGAGGCTCTCGGCGTCGAGCCCGACCCGATTCAGGCGGAAAAGAACCGCGCCGCCGAGGCGGTGCCCGGGCTGACCTTCATGGAAGCGCCGGGCCAGGCCTTGCCGGTCGACGACGGTTCGGTGGATGGCGTGTTCTTCAGCTTTTCCCTGCACCATGTCCCCCGTGAGCATATGGATGACGCCCTGGCCGAGGCGGCGCGGGTGGTGAAGCCGGATACCGGCTTCCTCTATGTGCTGGAGCCCATGGTGGTGGGCACCATGGAAGATGTCTACCGGCCGTTCCATGACGAGCGTGGGGTTCGCACCCTGGCCTATGAAGCGCTGGCCCGGGCGGCGGCGCCGCGCTTTGCCCAGGCCCGCGAACTGCGCTACCACGAGCCGGTGCGCTACGATAACTTCGCCACTTTCGTCGACGGCTTGACCGGGACGACCTATGCGGATTTCTCCCGCGACAAGGTCGATACACCGGAAGTGCAGGCGGTGTTCGAGGCCGGTAAGACCGACGATGGCTACGTCTTTACCCAGCATTGTCGGGTCAACCTCTATCGCGGGCCGCGTCCCTCGTAATCCCATGGGCGGGGAACTGCTCACCGTCGAACAGATGTACGCCGCCGACAAGGCGGCCATGGACAGCGGCATCAGCGGTGAAACGCTTATGGAGGCCGCCGGTCGGGCTGTCGCCGACGCCCTCCGCGAGCGCTGGTTGCCGTGTCCGGTGGTGGTGCTCTGCGGTCCCGGCAATAACGGTGGCGATGGCTTTGTCGTGGCCCGCTTGCTCGCCGCCGAGGGCTGGACAGTCAAACTGGCGTTGCTTGGTCATATTGACAGGCTCAAGGGTGATGCGGCGCACATGGCCGGGCGCTGGGATGGTGCCGTGGAGGCTCTGGACCCGGCCGTGATCGACGGAGCGGAATTAGTGGTTGATGCCCTGTTCGGCGCCGGTCTTACCCGCCCGCTAACAGGGCCCGCCCGGGCCGTCATCGAGGCGATTGCGGCGCGGCGCCTGGATTGTGTCGCCGTTGATGTGCCCAGCGGGGTCCATGGTGACAGTGGCCGGGTGCTCGGCGTCGCGGCGACGGCGCGGCTCACGGTGACATTCCTTCGCCGCAAACCGGGGCATTTGCTGTTACCGGGCCGGGCGCTGTGCGGCGAAACGGTGGTTGCCGACATCGGTATTCCAAAGGCGGTGCTTGAAGCCATCGCGCCAACCCAATTCGCCAACCAGCCGGTGTTGTGGGGCAATCGCTTTCCCTGGCCGACCCCGGATGGCCATAAATATAGCCGGGGACACGCGGTGGTGGTCGGTGGCGGGATCAACGCCACCGGCGCGGCCCGGTTGGCGGCCCGCGCGGCGTTGCGCAGCGGGGCCGGACTGGTCACCGTGGCCTGCCCGCCTGGCGCCCTGGTGGTCTATGCTGGTGCCCTGGAGGCGGTCATGGTCCGCGCTGTTGCCGACCATGAGGCCTTCGCGTCGATGATTGCCGACCGACGCAAGAACGCGGTCCTGATCGGCCCTGGAAACGGGGTCACCGATGCCACCAAAGCCCGGACCCTGGCGGCCTTGACGGCGGGCAAGGCCTGCGTTCTCGATGCCGATGCCCTGACCGTGTTCCAGGATAATCCGGTTGATCTGTTTAGCGCCGTGTCGCCGGACACGGTTCTGACCCCCCACGACGGTGAGTTCTCCCGATTGTTCAACGGCGACGGCGATAGGTTGACACGCGCCCGCGCTGCCGCGGCCTGCGCTGGATGCGTGGTGCTGCTCAAGGGCGGCGATACGGTTATCGCCGCGCCGGACGGCCGCGCCGCCATTAATCACAACGCACCGCCCGACCTTGCCACCGCCGGCGCCGGCGATGTGCTTGCCGGCATGGTGTTGGGCTTGCGGGCCCAGGGCATGGCGGGGTTTGACGCGGCTTGCGCAGCGGCCTGGCTGCACGGCGATGCGGCGGCCCGCTTCGGCCCCGGTCTCATCGCTGAAGACCTGTGCGAAACTCTGCCGGCATCCCTGGCGGTGCTGAAGGCTTGCAACTGAGCCCACGTGGAACAACATGTAATTGATGGCTGACGGCCCCACCAACGGTTTTTTCGACCGCACCCTGAACCAACTGCGCAACGCCTGGAATGACATTGCCGGGCGTGGCGATGCCGTGCGTCCCGACCTGCCTGAAGACGATATCGCGCGCATCCGCGTCATGATGGTCGAGTGTCTGGCGGGCAAGGGCGGTGAGGTTTCGGCACGGGCCCGGGCCGCCGACCTGGGGCGTGCTTACCTGACCCTGAATCCCACCGGTCGGGCGCGCTTCCTCGGGCTATTGGTAACCGCCTTTGACGTGGACCGCGAGGCGGTCGATGGGGCCATGGCCGACGTGATCGAAGCGGACGAAGAGGGACGTCAGAAGGCCGAAGCCCGGTTGCGCGCTGTTTTGATCACACCAAGGCGTGAATTATTGACTCAATTCAACGCGTTACCGGATGGAACGAAGTTTTTAGTCGATATGCGGGCCGACGTGCGCCGCATTGGCCGCGGTGATCTCTCCTTGCAAGGCCTGGACGGTGACCTGAAAAGCCTTTTGTCGTCGTGGTTTGACATCGGTTTCCTCAACCTCGAACACATCACCTGGGAGGCCCCGGCAGCCTTGCTTGAGAAGCTCATTGCCTACGAGGCGGTTCACGAGATTCGCTCCTGGGATGACCTCAAGAACCGGCTCGAGTCCGACCGCCGCTGCTTCGCCTTTTTCCATCCCCGCATGCCCAACGAACCGCTGATTTTTGTCGAGGTCGCGTTGGTCTCGGGCATGACCGGCAATATCCAGAACCTGCTCGACGAACGGGCCCCGGAATGTGCGCCGGAGGAAGCCGATACGGCGATCTTCTATTCCATCTCCAACGCCCAGTCGGGGCTCGCCGGCATCAGTTTTGGTAACTTTCTGATCAAGCGCGTGGTCAACGACCTGGCGGCCGAGCTTCCCGGTCTGAAAACCTTCGCCACCCTGTCGCCACTCCCCGGCTTTCGCCTTTGGCTCGACGGCCAGATCGATGCCGCGGCCGATGATCTGGTGACCGCGGCTGAAGCCAAGGCGATGATGGCCCTGACCGGTACTGACAGCGGCACCGCCGCGTTGCGCGCCATGTTGCAGAGCGACTGGGAAACCGACGAGGTGTCGTCGGTCCG
>JAYGEF010000328.1:0-7366 GCA_046582535.1 Alphaproteobacteria bacterium | reverse complement strand
CCCTACGCATCCTCGATTCCAAGGACGAGGGCGACCGCCGCATTGTCGCCGATGCACCGGCAATGGGTGACTACCTCAACGACCATTCGAAGGTCTTCTTCGACGATGTATGCAGTGGCCTCGACCGTCTCGGCATCGCCTATCGGCTCAATCCCCGGCTGGTGCGCGGTCTCGACTACTACACCCACACCGCCTTCGAGTTTACCACCCAGGCGCTCGGCGCCCGGGGCGCGGTGGTCGCCGGCGGCCGCTATGACGGGCTGATCGAGGCCATGGGCGGACAGCCGACGCCGGGCATCGGCTGGGCCGCCGGCATCGAACGCCTGGCCATGCTGGTCGGTGATATCGACGCCGCCAAGCGCCCCATCGTGGTGATTCCCGTGGGCGACGACGCGGCCCCTGAAGCTCTGGAATTGACCCATCGGTTGCGCCGCGACGGCTTCACCGTCGATCTCGGCTATCGTGGCAATCTGCAAAAGCGCATGAAGCGCGCCAACAAGCTGGGGGCCAGCGCCGCCCTCATCCTCGGTGACGACGAGCGCGCCCAGGGCGCCGTCACCCTTCGTAATCTAGATACGGGCGAGCAGGTCCTGATACCGCTCCCGGAGTTGACCGACCGGCTCACCGCGTATCGTTAGCGATCCTATGGCGGAACGACCCGAGGATTGGCCGGCCCTGGTGGTGGTCGGCGCCAACCATCGTTCGGCGCCGGTGGCGCTCCGTGAGCAGCTTATGGTCGGCGACGACGAAGTCGCCATGGTGTTCGAAAAGCTGCGCGCGGCGGGCTTCGATCAGGCCTTGCTGATGTCGACCTGCGACCGGGTCGAAGTCCACACTATCCATGACGATCCGTCGGCCGTCGCCGTCGCCGTCGCCGATGTGCTCGGCAGGCACGCCGGCATTGATGCCAGCGCGCTAACCGCGGGCTTCTATACCCTTGAAGGCGGGGCGGCGGCGCGCCACCTGTTCGCCATCGCCGCGTCCCTCGACAGCCTGGTGATCGGCGAGCCCAACGTGCTGGGCCAGCTCAAAGCGGCCCATCGGGTGGCCCAGGCGTCGGATATGATGGGCAGCGAGCTCGACGGCCTGTTGCAAGCCGCCTACGGCGCCGCCAAGCGGGTGCGCAGCGAGACCGCCATCGGCGAGCGCCCGGTGTCCATCGCCGCCGCCGCGGTCGAGGTCAGCCGCGAGGTTCACGGCGATCTGGCGTCCTGCGCCGGCCTGGTCATTGGCCTCAGCGAAATGGGCGAGATGGTCGCCGACAAATTGCGCAGCGCCGGCCTCGGCAGCCTGGTGGTCACCCACCGCACGTCGTCGCGAGCCGAACCCCTGGCGCGGGCCCTGGGCGCCAATGTCGTCGCTTTCGAGACCCTGCCCAACGCGTTGGCCGCCGCCGACGTAGTGATTACCTGCGCCGGGCTCGGCACCTACACCCTGAGCGTTGAGGCCATGGACGAGGCCCTGCGCCAACGGCGGCGACGCCCGGTGTTCATTATTGATCTGGCGGTGCCGCGCGATGCCGATCCGGCCATCGAGGAACTCGACGGTGCCTTCGTCTACGACAGCACCGATCTGGAAGGGGTCGCCCGGGCCGGCCTGGCCGAACGCGAGGCGGTGGCCGACGAAGCCTGGCAGATTATCGACGAGCGCCTGGCGGCCTATGGTCAGGCCCGCGCCATGCGAGCCCGGGCGCCGGCCATCGACGCCTTGCGCCAACGCTTCGAGGCCCTGCGTCAGGAGGTTCTCGCCAACGCCGGCAACAGCGACCCCGACGCGGTCACGCGCAGCCTGATCAACCGGCTGCTTCATGACCCCAGCGAAGCGCTGCGCGATCTCGCAACCGACGACGCCGATGCCGAACGCCTGCTGCGCCGGCTGTTTCGCCTCGACCCCAACCAGGAGACAAAGCCGTGAGCCTTGAGAGCAATCTGACACGGGTCGTGGAGCGCTACGCCGAACTCGCCGCGCTGATGTCCCAGCAGGGCGACGTCAGCCCCGATGAATACGTCCGCCTGGCCAAGGAGTATGCCGAGCTGACGCCGGTGGTCGAGGCGGTCGGGGAATTGCGCTGCGTGACCGCGGAAATCGCCGACCTGGACGAGATGATCGCGGCCGAGGACGACCCGGAAATGCGCGCCCTCGCCGAAGACGAACGCGGCCAATTAGACAAGCGTCTGCCCGCCCTCGAACAACAGCTTCAGGTTTTATTGCTGCCCCGCGACGAGGCCGACGGCCGCAACGCCATTCTCGAGGTCCGCGCCGGCACCGGTGGTGACGAGGCCGCCCTGTTCGCCGCCGATCTCTACCGCATGTACCAGCGCTACGCCGAGAACCGGGGCTGGAAGCTCGAGATACTGCAGACCTCCGATACCGGCCTCGGCGGCATCAAGGAAGTCGTCGTGTCGATCAGCGGCAAGGATGTGTTTTCGCGGCTCAAGTTCGAATCCGGCGTCCACCGGGTGCAGCGGGTTCCCGAAACCGAGGCCGGTGGCCGCATCCATACCTCGGCGGCGACCGTGGCGGTACTGCCCGAAGCCGAGGAGATCGATATCGTCATCGACGACAAGGACCTGCGCATCGACGTCTTCCGGGCCAGCGGCCCCGGCGGCCAGTCGGTCAACACCACCGACAGCGCCATCCGTATCACCCATCTGCCCAGCGGCCTGGTGGTCAGCCAGCAGGACGAGAAATCCCAGCACAAGAACAAGGCCAAGGCCATGCGCGTGCTGCGCGCCCGGCTTTACGAGATGGAGCGCGCCGCCGCCGATGCGGAACGCGCCGCCGAGCGCCGTGGCCAGGTCGGCTCCGGCGACCGCTCGGAGCGCATCCGGACCTACAATTTCCCCCAAGGGCGGGTCAGCGACCACCGCATCAACCTGACCCTCTACAAACTCGACAAGGTGCTGTCCGGCGAGGCCCTCGACGAACTGGTCGATGCCTTGACCGCCGATGACCAGGCCCGCCGGTTGGCGGCCATGTCGTGAGCGACGCGGGCACATTGGGCGCGATGTTGAACGCCGCCGCCCGAACCCTGGGCGACGCCGGCATCATTGATCCCCGGCGCGAGGCCCAAGTGCTGGTCGGCCATGCCCTGGGTATCGGCCGCGAGGTCATGCTGGCGGATCCCGGCCGCCCCGTGAGGAACGGCGAAAGCCAGCGGCTGAACAATCTGGTGAGCCGCCGGGCGGCCCGTGAACCGGCGGCCTATATCCTCGGCAACCGCGAGTTCTGGAGCCTGCCGTTCATGGTCACCCGCGACACCCTGATCCCACGTCCCGACAGCGAGACCGTGGTTGAAGCCGCGCTTGCGGTATTCGCGGACGGCGAGGCCCCCAGCCGTCTGCTCGACCTCGGCACCGGCACCGGCTGTCTGTTGTTGGCGCTCCTCAGCGAACTGCCGGACAGCCATGGTCTCGGTGTCGATATCAGCGCCCCGGCCCTTGATGTGGCGCGGACCAACGCCGCCCAGCTTGGTCTCGCGGACCGCGCCGCGTTCTGGGAAGGCAACTGGGGCCAGGGTCTTAACGACGAATTCGACCTGATTGTCGCCAACCCGCCGTACATCGGCGACCATGAGGCCGTGGAACTGGAGCCAGAAATCGTCGGCTACGAGCCAGCCATGGCCCTGTTCTGCGGCGCTGACGCCCTGACCTGCTACCGGGCCATGGCCCCCTATATTGCCCGGTTACTGACGGAAAACGGTATTGCCATTCTCGAAATTGGCGCCGGTCAGGCGGCGGGTGTTTTGGCGATTATGGCCGACGCCGGCCTTATGGAAGCGGGTCGGCGCCGCGATCTGGCGGGCATCGAGCGCTGTATCCTGTTGCAACACACGAAAAATTAATTGTGGATAACCCAAAATACTGCTTGGAAACCACGCGAACCTTGATTAAGTAGATATGCGATTGGGATCGCCAGCCCTTGAGGGCTTGGAGTTTTTTGGAATTCCATTACCAACGACCACCGATATCGGTATCGATCCCGTCCGACCCAGACAACCATGGTGGAGTCGCGCAGGACTCGAAAACTGCGCGCGACAATCGAAATGATATACTCATGAGACCTGGTATGAATACCAAGCGCCCCCGCAACAATCGCAACAATCAGCGGCGGGGAGGCGGCCAAGGCGGTGGCAGCGGACGCCCCAACAGTTTCGACAGTAACGGGCCCGACGTGAAAATCCGGGGAAACCCGAGCCAGATTTTCGAAAAATATCAATCACTCGCCCAAGATGCCGCCACATCCGGTGACCGGGTTATGTCCGAGAACTATTTTCAGCACGCGGAGCACTACTACCGCGTTTCCAGCGAGATGAATGCCCAGCGGCAACAGCAGCAGCAACGGCAGCAGAGCCAGAGCCAGCACCAGCGCCAGGAAGGTCAAGATAGCCAGGACGGTCAAAATCGGTCCGACAATGCTGTCGCCGTTGAAGCCGAGGAAGCGCCCCAGGAAGCCGCCCAGGAAGCGGTGGTGGAGAAGAAAGAACCCGTCGCCGAAGCGCCGAGCGATCCGGCCAACGAGCCCCAGCCCGTCATCGAATAGCCCGCCGGGTTTCCCAGCTTTATCGCGACAAGCGATTCATAACCGGCGACCTGTCCGGCGACGGAACCTTGCGCGCCGTTATCGTGATCCCCATATATCCTCTAGTCCGGTTGCTCATTCGAGGGCCGAGACAGCGGCGAAACCGCTCAAACAGAGGGTTCCGGGACAATCATGAACTTTGACAATTATACCGAACGGGCGCGCGGATTTATTCAGTCCGCCCAGGGCGTGGCATTGCGCGCCGGCCACCAGCAATTCACGCCTGAGCACCTGGTCAAGGTGCTGCTCGACGACAAGGAAGGCCTGGCGGCCAAACTGATGGAGGCTGCCGGCGCTAACCACGGGCAGGCACTTAACGCAATCGAGGCCGAACTCGACAAACGGCCCAAGGTCGAAGGCAGCGGCGCCGGGCAGGTCTACCTGGCGCCCGAAACCGCGCGGCTGTTCGAGAGCGCCGAGCAGATCGCCGAGAAGGCCGGCGACCGCTTCGTCACCGCCGAGGGCCTGCTGCTGGCTCTGGTGCTGGCGACCCCGACGCCATCGGCCCAGGTGCTCGGCGATGCCGGGCTCACCGCCCAGGCGCTCAACAGCGCCATCAATGACCTGCGCAAGGGCCGCACCGCCGACTCCGCCTCGGCCGAGGACCAATACGACGCCCTCAACAAATATTCCCGCGACCTGACGGCCCTGGCCCGCGAAGGCAAACTCGACCCGGTGATCGGCCGCGACGAGGAAATTCGCCGGGTCATTCAAGTGCTGTCACGGCGGACCAAGAACAACCCGGTGCTGATCGGCGAGCCCGGTGTCGGCAAGACCGCCCTGGCCGAGGGTCTGGCGCTGCGCATCGTCAACGGCGACGTGCCCGAGAGCCTCAAGCACAAGCGCCTGCTGTCCCTCGACCTGGGCGCCTTGATCGCCGGCGCCAAGTTCCGCGGCGAGTTCGAGGAGCGGCTCAAGGCGGTGCTCGCCGAAGTGACCGCGTCCAACGGCGAGGTGGTGCTGTTCATTGACGAGCTTCATACCCTGGTCGGGGCCGGCGCCGCCGAAGGCGCCATGGATGCCTCGAACCTGCTCAAGCCGGCCCTGGCGCGCGGCGACCTGCATTGTGTCGGCGCCACGACCCTCGACGAATACCGCAAGCGCATCGAGAAGGATGCCGCCCTGGCCCGGCGCTTCCAGCCAGTGTTCATCGCCGAACCCACGGTCGAGGACACCATCTCGATCCTGCGCGGCCTCAAGGAAAAGTACGAGTTGCACCACGGCGTGCGCATCGCCGACGGCGCCATCGTCTCGGCGGCGGCCCTGTCGAACCGATACATCACCGACCGCTTCCTGCCCGACAAGGCCATCGACCTGGTCGATGAAGCGGCCAGCCGCAAACGCATGGAAGTCGATTCCAAGCCCGAGGAGCTCGACGAGCTCGACCGCCGGGTGATCCAGCTCAAGATCGAGCGCGAGGCGCTCAAGAAGGAGACCGACCAGGCCTCCAAGGACCGCCTCGACAAACTCGAAAGCGAACTCGCCGATCTCGAACAGCAGGCCATGGAACAAGGCGCCCGCTGGCAGGCCGAGCGTGACCGGGTGGCCGGCGGCCAGAAACTCAAGGAACAGCTCGATGGGGCGCGCAGCGAACTGGCCGTGGCCCAGCGCGAGGGCGACCTGGCGCGCGCCGGCGAGCTCGCCTATGGCGTCATCCCGGACCTAGAGCGCCAGCTCGGCGAGGCCGACGACACCGACCAGACGCCCATGGTGCGCGAGGAAGTCTCGGCCGAGGACATCGCCGGCGTGGTTTCGCGCTGGACCGGCGTGCCGGTGGACAAAATGATGGAAGGTCAGCGCGAGCGCCTGCTCCACATGGAAGGCAGCCTGCACGGCCGGGTGATCGGTCAGGACGAGGCTATCGTCGCCGTGGCCAACGCCGTGCGCCGCTCCCGCGCCGGCCTCCAGGACCCCAACCGGCCGATCGGCTCGTTCCTCTTCCTCGGCCCCACCGGCGTCGGCAAGACCGAATTAACCAAGGCCCTGGCCAACTTCCTGTTCGACGACGACCAGGCGTTGCTGCGCATCGATATGTCGGAATACATGGAGAAGCATTCCGTGGCCCGGCTGATCGGCGCGCCGCCGGGCTATGTCGGCTATGAGGAAGGCGGGGCGCTGACCGAAGCGGTGCGCCGCCGGCCCTATCAGGTGATCCTGTTCGACGAGGTCGAGAAGGCCCACAGCGACGTCTTCAACCTACTGCTCCAGGTGCTCGACGACGGCCGCCTGACCGACGGCCACGGCCGCACCGTGGACTTCAGCAATGCCATCATCGTGCTGACCTCGAACCTGGGCAGCGAGTACCTGGCCGAGCACGCCGAGGGCGACCTGATGGGTCCGGCCCGCGACAAGGTCATGGAGGTGGTGCGCGCCGCCTTCCGGCCCGAGTTCCTCAACCGGCTCGACGAGATCATCGTCTTCGAACGGCTCAGCCGCGACCACATGAAGGGCATCGTCGATATCCAGCTCGAGCATCTGCGGGGCCTGTTGAGCGAGCGCAAGATCACTCTCGATCTCGACGGCGCGGCGCGCGACTGGCTGGCCAACACCGGCTTCGACCCGGTCTACGGCGCCCGGCCGCTCAAGCGGGTGATCCAGCGTTCGTTACAGAACACCCTGGCCTCGCTGATTCTCGAAGGCGCCATTGAAGAGGGCGCCACGGTCACCGTCAGCGCCGGCGCGGGCGGGCTTGAGGTCAACGGTAAAGTGATCGCCGAGGAAGCCGCATAAGAGTCGCTCGGATTCTTTTTTTTTGGAAATAAGACAAATTATTCCCTTTTAGATA
>JAYGEF010000273.1:0-2390 GCA_046582535.1 Alphaproteobacteria bacterium | reverse complement strand
ATCGGCGCCATCACCTCGGCCTATTTCGTCGGTCTGCTCGGCGGCTCGGTGTTCGGCGCCCGGGTGATCGACCGGGTCGGCCACATTCGCGCCTTCGCGGTCTACGCCGCCGGCGACGCCATCGCCATCCTGCTGCTGGTCTTCGCCGGCGATTCCATGATCGCCTGGATGGCCTTGCGCCTGGTTGCCGGTTACTGCATGGCCGGCCTCACCATGGTCGCCGAGAGCTGGCTCAACCACCGCTCGACCAACGCTACCCGGGGGCGGGTACTGTCGGTCTACATCATCGTCATGAACGCGGCCTTCGCCACCGGGCCGCTGCTGCTTAATCTCGGCGACGCGTCTGGCAGCGGCCTGTTGGTGGTCGCCGGAATCCTGTTCGTCGCGGCCCTGTTACCGGTCGCCCTGACCCGCACCGGCAATCCCGAAATTGGGGAGCAGGCGAGGCTCGGCATCGGAAGTCTGTTTAAGCTGTCGCCCCTCGGCGTTCTCGGGGTGCTGGTCATCGGCCTGGTGGAAAGCGCCGTGTTCGGCCTCGGCGCGGTTTACGGCAACGCCATCGGCCTCGACGCGTCGGACATTTCGATATTTCTCGCCGTCACCGTGGGTGGCGTGCTGGTCATGCAGTATCCCCTCGGCGCCCTGTCGGACCGCTATGACCGCGAGAAGATCATCCTGGCGGTGGCCGCCACGGCGGCCGTGGCGGCGGCGCTGATCGCCTTGCTCGGCTCTCCCGACTATTGGCTGTTGCTCGTGCTCGGCTTCGTGGTCGGTGGCCTGGCCCGCCCGCTCTATCCCTTGAGCGTTGCCGAAACCAACGACTGGCTGGAAGAAAACGAGCTGGTCCCCGCCGGCGCCGGCATGGTGCTGGCCTACAGCATCGGCGCCAGCATTGGGCCCCTGGCGGCGTCCGTGGTCATGGACCGGTTCGGCCACGCGGGCCTGTTCGCCTTCGCCGCCAGCGCTCTGGCCGTGCTGGCGATTTTCGCACTCTATCGGGTGGTTAAGGGTCTATCGAAACCGGTCGAGGAACAGACCGATTTCTGGCCCGCCTCCTGGGTCACCCCGGTGGCTGCCGAAATGGACCCGCGCGGCCCGTACGAGCCCGACTACGACGAGGGCGCCGAAGAGTACTGGGACGACGAAGAGACGCCGGAAGACGAGGGGTAGCGCCGCCTACGCCGCTGCTTTCTCTTCTTCCTTGCGCCGGGCCATGAAGGCCTTGAGTTCTTCATCGATGGCCGGGTCGAGGGGTGGTTGCTCATAGTCCTTGAGCATTTGCTTCCAGATGCCGTTGGCCCGTTGGGTGGCGGTCAGGCCGCCGGTCTCCTCCCAGGTCTCGAAATTGCGCCAGTCCGATAACATGGGCTGGTAGAACGCGGTCTCGTAGCGCTCAAGCGTATGGGCGGTGCCGAAGGAGTGGCCACCGGGGCCGGCCTCGGCCATGGCGTCGATCGCCAGGGTGTCGTCATCGACGACGATCGGTTGGAGGAGTTCGGCCATCATCTGGAGAATTTCGGAGTCGATGATTACCTTCTCGAAGGATGCCGTGAGCCCGCCTTCGATCCAGCCGGCGCCGTGGTGGATGACGTTGGCGTGGCCCATAAACGCGCCCCATACGGACATCTCGGATTCGTAGGCCGCCTGGGCATCGGCGGCATTGGAGGCATTGCAGTTGGACGAGCGATAAGGAATACCGTAGCGCCGGGCGAGCTGGCCGCCGGCCAGGGTCGCCTGGGTGTTCTCCGGTGTGCCGAAGGCCGGCGCCCCGGTCTTCATATCGACGTTCGAGGTGAAACCGCCATAAACCGTCGGCGCCCCCGGCGCGGCGATCTGGACCAGGGCGATGGCGGCCAGGGCCTCGGCGTTCTGCTGGGCCAGCGCCCCGGCAATGGTCGCCGGCGCCATGGCGCCGGACAGGGTGAACGGCGTGATCGCCACCGCCTGACCGGCCCGCGCCATCTCGATCATGCCGTCGGCCATGGCACCGTCGAGCAGCAGTGGCGAGTTGGTATTGATCATGGTCATGATGGCCGGTTCGCGGGCCAGTTCTTCGCGCGTTTTACCCAAGGCGATGCAGGCCATGTCGATGCCGTCGATGCAGCGTTGGACGCTCAGGGAATAGGTTCGCCACGCCATGTCGGTGAGGGTTGCGAAGGCATAATAGGCATCGAGATGGCGGGTCGGCACCGGCAGGTCCTGGGGTTCCACCGGATAGCCGCCGAGGAAATGGATAATGTTGAGATCCTGGGCCAGGCGAAGTAAATCACAAAAATCGTCGTAGGTGCCGGGCCGCCGTCCGCGGTCCAGGTCCGAACAGTTGGGCGTACTGGAGACCGGCGTTATGGCGATGCGGTTACCGCCGATGGGGACGTTGTTGGCCGGGTTGC
>JAYGEF010000249.1:0-6259 GCA_046582535.1 Alphaproteobacteria bacterium | reverse complement strand
CTCTTCCTTGCCGAAGTAGCCGGCGATTTTCTCGGCGGTCTCATGGGTCGGCACGCCGCCGCAGAAGATGGTCAGCATGTAGGGCACCTGTTGGTCGACCCGGGGGTCGAGGCGCGCCAGATTGCGCATGGCGGCGATATCGCAGGGCTTGGCGGCGACGGCGAAGCGCTTGCCCTCGTCGAGCAGGCGCATGACCTCGGTCAGCGGCGCCGCCGGTCCATAGCGTGACTGGGCCCCGGCGATGACCTGGTCGCGCGCGGTGCTGATCTTGCTGTCGGTGTGCATGGGCCGGTCCTCGGAGGCCTGGACATGAACCACGCAGTCGACCTTACCGGTCTCCACCAGGTAAACGCCGAGCGCCGTCATCATGCCGCCGGCGGCGGCCTTGAAACGGATCGCCGGATCGCTCGAATAGCCCCGCGCCAGGCTGGCATAGGGGCCCCAGATGGTATGCATTTTGCCCTTGGCGCCGGCAACCTCGGGGTCGGGGCCACTAAGATTGATACCGGGACAGGCGGTGAGAATCCGATCCAGGGTCGCGTGATCCAGGGGCTCATGGACCTTGGGGCGAAGCTGGCTGAACGACGACATGGTCATACTCACCCGCTCGCTTCCGGCCATGCTCTCGCACAGACCACAACCCAGGCACAGCCCGTATTCCACCACTGTTTCGAGGTCTCTCGCCTGCATCCTGCTCACCCTGTTGCGTATTCAAATGTGGGGTGCATAGTGGGGCTAGCCGTGACCGAGGGCAATAACCCGTGGCAGGTCAAAATAATAAACAAAGAAATCACTTGCTATATACCAACGACGGGCGTATGATACGCGAAATATAATTCCGAACCATCCATCGGGAGCGAGGCGCTATGACCACGGGCTGGACCAAGGCAATTTCCCAAGAACAACTGACCGCCAAGGGCTCGGCGGTGGTGCGCCGGGGCGGCAAGCAGCTTGCCCTGTTCGAGACGCCCGACGGCATCTTCGCCTGCAACAACCGTTGCCCCCATGAAGGCTACCCCCTGCGCGAAGGCACCCTGGACGGTGCCTGCATCCTGACCTGCAACTGGCACAACTGGAAATTCGATCTCAAGACCGGCGCCAATCAGTACGGCGGCGACGGCCTGCGGATCTATCCAGTAGAGCTGCGCGGCGGCGACGTCTGGGTCGATATTACCGACCCGCCGTTCGAGGCCCGGCGCGCCAAGATCATGGCCAATCTGCGCGAGGCCTTCGACGATCATGAATACGACCGTATCGCCCGCGAAATCGCCCGTCTGCGCCTGGTCGGCGGTGACCCCACCGACGCGGTAGCCGAGGCCATCCGATGGTCCTATGAGCGCTTCGAGTTCGGCTGGACCCACGCCTATGCCGGCGCCGCCGACTGGCTGTCGCTCTATGACGAGCACGCCAATGACCCGGAAACCCAACTCATCTGCCTGCTGGAAATCGTCGGCCACATCGCCGACGACACCCTGCGCGAAGAAAACTACCCCTACAGCGACGCTACCCAGGACTATGACGAGGACGGTTTCGTTGAGGCCATGGAGGACGAGGACCAGGCGACCGTCATGGCCATGCTGCGCGGCGGCCTGGCCGCCGGCCTGAGCTTCCCCGAATTCGAGCGCGGCCTGTGCCGCGCCGCCCTGGCCCATTACGCCGCCTTCGGCCATTGTATGATCTATGTGACCAAGGCTGGCCGCCTGATCGAGCGCTTCGGCGACCGAGTGGCCGAGCCGCTGCTGTTGTCCCTGGCGCGCCATACTCTCTATAGCCGCCGCGAGGATCATATCCCCGAGTTCCGTCATTACGCCGAAGCGCTGGAGTCATGGGGCCAGGGCCGCAACGGCACGGCGCCGGAAGCCGGTGAGTTCAAGGGCCTCAATCCCAAGAACGCCATGAAGCTGGCGGCCCGCCACGGCAAGGGTGACCCGGAGGCGCTCTATCGCGCCCTGCTGGCGGCCAATGCCGACAACATGCTGCATTTTGACATGGCCTATCAGCGCCAGACCGACATGAACATCCGCGATAACGTCGGCTGGCTCGATTTCACTCACACCATCACCTTCGCCAACGCCGCCCGCAAGACCTGCGCCAAGTACCCGGAACTGTGGCCCTTTGCGTTGCTGCAACTGGCCTGCTTCAGCGGCCGCAACGACGCCTATACGGACGCCGCCTTGGATGACAGCAAATGGCGGGTCGACGACGCAGACGACTTCTTCGATGCCGGCGTCGAGGGCCTGTTCGACCACGGCCGCGACGAGTACATCGTCTCGGTGCATTACGTGAAGACCCTGCTGGCGGCCCGCGAGGAAGTTCGCTCGGGCGCCGCCGGCGAGGCCACGGACGTGGTGCTAGCCTCGCTCAACCGCCTGGTCAATTCGCCGCTGACCCTCAAGCATGTCCGGCGCACCGCCCACCAGGCTATGGAATTCGTCGTCCTCGACGGCTAATCCACGTAGGGCCCTACAGCGGCCAGACCCAAAGAATCATCGGCAGCGACACCACGATGATGAGGATTTCCAGGGGCAGGCCCATGCGCCAGTAGTCGCCGAAGTGATAGCCTCCCGGCCCCATGATCAGCATGTTGTTCTGGTGGCCGATGGGCGTCAGGAAGGCACAGGAGGCGGCCACCGCCACGGTCATCAGAAACGGATCGGCGCTGACCCCCAGCTGGTCGGCCATGCCCACACTGATGGGCGCCATGACCACCGCCGTGGCGGCGTTGTTCATGATGTCCGACAGGGTCATGGTGACGACCATCAGCAAGCCCAGCACGACGACTGCCGGGAGATTGCCGGCGACACCGAGAATGGCGCCGGCAATCAACCCGGTGGCGCCCGTGGTCTCGAGCGCCTCGCCCACGGGGATCATGGCGCCGAGCAGCAGGATCACCGGCCAGTCAACGCTGTCATAGATTTCCCGGGGCGGCACGATATTGAGCAGAACCATGGCCACGGCGGCCAGGGCCAGAGCAATGGTGAAGGGCAGCCAACCGAGGCTGGCGCTGATGATCGCGGCGCCGAAGATGGCGGCGCAGAGCCCGGCATGGCGGCGCTGACCGATCTGCAAGCCACGCTCGGCCAGGGGCAGGCAACCCATGGCGGCGATGGCCTCGGGCAGCCGGTCGCCATCACCCTGCAACAACAAAACATCGCCGGCCTTGAGCGCCAACGACATCAGGCGCTCGCGGATCGGCTGACCCTGGCGCGATACCGCCAACAAGGTAACCCCGTAGCGGGTGCGCAGGCGCATGGCGTGGACGCTGCGGCCCTCGATGCGGGCGCGCGGCGCCACCACTGCTTCGACCAGCACCACGTTCTCGGCGGCCAGCAGGCTCGCCTTGGGGCCCTCGACGCCGACGACCTCGAGGCCGAGGGTCGAGATGAAACTGCCGATGGCCTCGGGGCTGGCTTCAACCACCAGCAGATCGCCCGGTTGGATCGGCTCGCGGCGGGCGACGCCGAAGCCCCGTCGGCCCTTGCGGATAACCCCGACGATGACCGCCGCCGTATCGACCGCCAGTTCCTCGATCTCATGGACCGTAAGACCGACCGCCGGCGACTCCTCGGGCACCCGGGCTTCCGACACGTAGTCCTCAAGATCGAAGAGTTCCTCGGAGGTCAGGGTCTGGCGGCGCTGGCGCGGGATCAGATGCCAGCCGACCGTGGCGATGAAGATTACCCCGGTCACCGCCACCACGGCCCCCACGGGGGTGAAATCGAACATGCTGAAGGGCGCCCCGGCCGACTTCTCACGCACCGTGGCGATGATAATGTTGGGCGGCGTACCGATCATGGTCATCAGGCCGCCGAGGATCGAGCCGAAGGACAACGGCATGAGGATCACCGCCGGCGACTGCTTGGCCTTGTTGGCCGCCTTGATGGCCACCGGCATGAGCAGGGCCAGGGCGCCGACGTTGTTCATAATCGCCGACAGGGCGGCGCCGAGACCGGCCAGGGCAGCGATGTGGAGCGACAATCGCTTGGCCGCCAGGGTGACATGACTGGAGATCACATCGACGGCGCCGGAATTGGTCAGGGCGCGGGAAATGATCAACACCATGGCGACGGTCACCGTGGCCGGATGGCCAAGCCCGCTGAAGGCCTCGCCGTAGGGCACCACGCCGGCCACCACCGCCGTCAGCAGAGCAACCAGGGCGACCACGTCGTAGCGCCAACGCCCCCAGATGAACAACACCAGGACGCCCACCAGAATCGCGAATACCGCCGCCTGCTCGTAAGTCATCCTACCGCCGACCGTCTCGTGGACAGATATTCAACCATGGTACACATTTGGCGCCGAGGCAGCAAAAGCCGGCGCTGGAACGCCTAGGGCGCGGCGCCGGCCAGGACCGTGACCAGTTCCACGAGATCGTTGGTGGTGACGATGCCGCGGGCGTTGAGGTCCGGGGTTACGTCGCGGGGCAGTTCCGCGTTCGAGCCGCCACCGGCATCCTCGTTGAGCACGCCGCCCATCACCAGGGTAAGGCCGGCGCCGCGCCGCTGGCGCGCGGCGGCGAGGCGGTCGCCGAAGTTAAGGGCCATGCCGTTGTGGGTGGTGGCGACCACTGCCGTGCAGTTCTCCGCCATGGCGCGGTCGAGCAGAACTTCCGGATCGACTTCGAGGCCGCCATCGACAACCCGGGCGCCGCGCTCTTCCAGCACCCCTTCGATGATCAGCTTGGCGAAGTGATGAACGTCGCTCGATCCCACCGCCACCGCCATGCCGTCGAGCCGGGCGGCGCCGGACCGCGAGACCCGCTCGACCTCGCGGTCGCGGGCCTCCTGGCTCATGCGCGTGAGCTCGGTGGGATGGCTGAGTGCCGCGTCCGGCCCGAGACCGATGCGCTCGATAGCAGGGGCGCCCATGCGCCGGGTCGCGAGCATCAGTTCGAGTGGGTTGTTTTTGTCGATTCCGATGGCGGTGAGATAGCTAGTCAGCCGGTCGGGCCAGGCGCGGGCACCAGCGGCGATATCCGTGGCAAGCGCGTCCGTCTCGCGCCAGTCAAGGCGCGCTGCCATGTCCCTGGCCTGGGGCTCCATGGCGCGGGTCAAGCGGTGGACCTCAAGAATATCGGCGGTCGCCGGCACCCGTTCACGTTCGGTAAGCGGGGTCGGCAGATAGGACGACCCCCAGGCGAAATGGGCATCGGCGGCCAGGCTAATCGTGACGTCGTTGACCAGCAGGGCCAGGTTGCGGTCCTTCGAGTCACCAAGACCGACCGTGTCGCCGTGGTAGAAACCGTCAAGCACCGCGTCCGCCGGACCACTGCGCTGAATCGCCAGGAACACGGCGGCGCGGAGGAACGGGTCCGAGGTCAAGCCGCCGAAGGCCGGGGCGTAAGCGGCGCCGCACAGGTCCTCGACCAGGCGGCGCTCGAACATCGCCCAGCCGACAATGGAGCGGAAATCGGCAAAGATCCCGCAATGGCCGTCCTCGAGGTAGGAGTCCACCACGACGCCGGTCTGACGGTGGGCCGACACCGCGCCAAGCGCCTGCAACACGCTGGTAAGCTGGCCGATGTCGTCGTCCCAATAGGGATAGCGGGTGGTGAAGTAGGCGAAATTGCCGATGACGTCGAGGCCGGCGGTGAGCCCGAGGATGGTGTTCTCGAAGCTCGCCGGCGAACCGATGAGCGCCGCCCGGGGCTGGATCGGCACGGTTTGGCCCAGGTCCATCCAGTCGTCCTCAGTCCACAGGGCGGGCCCGGTTTCCTGGGGCGCTGCTGCGCGCAGCTCGGCCGGGAGCCCCATGCGGCGCTCGAGAATAAGC
Organism: Alphaproteobacteria bacterium; assembly: GCA_046582535.1. Taxonomy (GTDB): domain Bacteria; phylum Pseudomonadota; class Alphaproteobacteria; order JAAXGF01; family JAAXGF01; genus JAYZAP01. The sequence continues at coordinate 487 of JAYGEF010000249.1, read as the reverse complement.
TGATAGGCATCGGGCGGCGGCAGATTGGCGGCCTCGAACTGGTTCCAGATTTCCCGTAGCGCCGCCTTGGTCAGGGGCCAGTCGGGCAGGCCGATATTGACGATGATCCGGGACCGCCCCTCGGCCCGGCAGCGCAGCGCCCATTCGTGCTGGGACGCGACGCTATAATACTCATGAAACGCGGTGCGCCGGCGCCGAACGCCGCGGCCGGCGACGACGCCTTCGGCAAGCACATCACGCCAATCGGGCAGGTCCGACGGCAGCAGTTCATCGCGGCTGAACGCGGGAATCATCGACCAATCTCTCCTCTGTCATCCCGAATTGGGACGCGCCGGCCCGCGCTGTGGGCAAAACCCGTCAGTCACTGCCGACCAGCAATCGCCAGCGGACATTGCCTTCCGGGTGGACGATGTAGAGCAGCTTCGCCTTACCGGTGGATTCATAGTGCAGTTGCGTATCCTTGGGCAGGAATATGGTGTCGCCGGCG
>JAYGEF010000241.1:0-2611 GCA_046582535.1 Alphaproteobacteria bacterium | reverse complement strand
AGACCGAAGGTGGCCAAAACGTAGTCCGCCGCCTGCTGGCCCATGCCGACGTGGTCATCGAGAACTACCGCAAGGGCACCATGGAACGCCTCAGCTTGGGCTATGAGACCTTGCGGGAAACCAATCCCGGCCTGATCTATTGCGAGATTTCCGGCTTCGGGCGCACCGGCCCCTATGCCGACCGCGCCGGCTTTGACCTGGTCGCCCAGGGCATGAGCGGCCTCATGAGTATTACCGGTGAGGGGCCGGGCCGCCCGCCGGTCAAGGTCGGCGCGCCGATCTCCGACATCACCGCCGGCGTGCTTGGCGCCATGGGGGTGCTGGCGGCGGTCTATGAGCGGCAATCCAGCGGCAAAGGCCAGCGGGTCGATACCTCGCTGTTCGAGGCCGGCATCATGCACACCTTCTGGCAATCGGCGATCTACATGGCCAGCGGCGAGGTCACCGGTCCCCTGGGTTCGGCCCATCCGCTCAACGCGCCCTATCAGGCCTTCGAGACGTCGGACGGCTGGATCAACGTAGGATCGGCCAACCAGACCAACTGGCTCAAGATGCTCGATGCGGTCGGCGCCTCCGAAATGGCCGACGACCCACGCTATATCGACAACGAAGCACGGGCGCGAAACCGCGATGTTCTGGCCGCCGAGCTAACCACAATCTTCCGCCAACGCACCAAGAACGACTGGCTGGCCATCCTCGACGACGCCGGCGTGCCCGTTGGTCCGGTGCTCGACATCGCCGAAATGCACGCCGACCCGCAGGCGATCGCCCGCGGCATGATCACCGAGACCCCCCACAGCACCCTGGGCACGGTCAAGACCCTGGGCTCGCCCATCCTGTTCTCCGAAACCCCCAGCACCATCACCCGCGGCGCCCCGGTGCTCGGCGAACACACCCGCGAGGTGTTGGCCGAGTACGGCTATAGTGACGACGAGATTGATCGGTTGATTGCCGGCGGCGCGGTGATGGCCGCCTAACGTTCCTCGGCCTCGATGGCGGCAATTTTCTTCTCAAGCTCGACGACCAGACCATGAAGGCCGCTGGCGCTGAGGGTTGAGGCGTAGTCGGCGCGGCGCAGGGCCAACTCGCTGTAGACGCCGTCGAGATAGACATCGACGATGCGCCAACCGTTATCGGACTCGCGCACCAGATAGTCGAGACGCACAGGGTCGTCGTCTGTCCGAACGATTTCCGTGCCGATCAGGCGGGTGCCCCGGGGCGCTGGTTCGTCGGAGAGGATGCGGAAGCTTTCGCCGGAGAAGCCGTCGAACCGCGCCGCGTAGGTGCTGACGCTGAGCCGCGCGATAACCGCCACCAAGCGCTGCTTTTCGACGTCTCTAGCTTTGCGCCAATGGTTTCCGGCGGATGCGCGAGCGATTAGCGGCATATCAAAAACCTCGCCCATGACCGGCTCCAGATAGTCGCGGCGGCCCTCGAAACCCAGAGCATCGGCGGCCTGCATGATATCGAGCAGAGCGTCGTGGAGGTTTTGGACAACCGCCTGGGCCGGAGTTTCAGCGGCGCGAAGACTCGGCGCGAATGTCAATATGCCAACAAATACGAGAGAAAATATCAGGCGCATGGCAGTTCCATGGCGATAGTATGAGGCATGGCCGCTCCTTAATGATAGTTCGTCTCGTATGAAATATACGACGCATTTGTGTCTTATTTGCGGCCTTGCCGCCGTTATCCTGCTGGTTGTCTGGCAAGGCGCCGGCACGGTCTTGGGACTTCTCGTCACATTGGGCTGGGGGTTGCTGCTGTTGCCGCTCGCCTGGCTGCCGCATTTGCTGGCCGGCACGGCGTCATGGCGCCTGTTGTTCGCGCCCTGCCATATGCCGCGCTTCCTCGTCGCCCTGCGCGCTATGTGGGTTGGCGGCGCCATCAACCTCTTGCTCCCGGTGGCCAGTGTGGGCGGCGAAGTGGTCAAAGGACGGTTGGTAACGTTGGATGGCGTCGATGGCGCCCAGGCCAGCGCTTCGGTCACGGTTGATCTCACCGTCCAGGCTTTGAGTCTGCTGCTGTGGTCGCTTGTGGGCATTACCGCTCTAGTCGTCCTGGAGGCCGACCGTTCCCTCGCCCTTGCGGCCTTGGCGGGTGCTGTATTGCTGGCATTGGGCATTGCCGGGTTCTGGCGGGTTCAGCGCGGCGGGGCCTTCGGGTTTTTGGCCCGCCTGTCACCAAAATCACCGTTGGTCAAAAGCGCGGCGGCGATCGATCAGGCAATCCACGATCTGTACGCCCGGCCAGGGCGAATTTTTCTCGCCACACTGATCCGCCTCATGGGCCGTGTTTTACTGACCGGAGAAGTGTGGCTGGCGGCCTGGCTTCTGGGCTTTCCCGTGGGATTGCTGGAGGCCCTTATGCTCAAGAGCCTGACCGGCGCCCTACGCGGCGCTGCCTTCCCGGTGCCCGGCGGGCTGGGGGTTCAGGAAGGTGGATACATCGTTCTGGGCGCCCTGGTGGGCTATCCGCCGGATGTCATGCTCGGGCTTTCCCTGGCGACCCGGGTTCGCGAGCTGCTGGTCAGCCTGCCCGCTCTGTTTGCCTGGCAACATGTTGAGGGCCGGGCCCTGTGGCAACGGGTAACCACAAAGTCGTCATAGGTGGA
>JAYGEF010000235.1:0-2710 GCA_046582535.1 Alphaproteobacteria bacterium | reverse complement strand
CGTCGCCGCGACGCCCGAGGCCCTGGCCCTGGTCGCCCGCGCCGCCGACGGCTCGGTACGAGACGGCTTGTCGATCCTCGATCAGGCCATTGCCCACAGTGGCGGCGCGGTCGAGGAGGCGGCGCTGCGCGATATGCTGGGCCTTGCCGACCGGGCTCAGGTGTTCGACCTGTTCGAGGCGCTCATGGCCGGCGAGGCTGGCCGTGCCCTCGACGAACTGGCGCGCCAGTATGGCGCCGGCGTCGATCCGGTCGTGGTGCTACAGGATTTGCTTGAATTGTCTCACTGGCTGACCCGGGTCAAGGTCGTGCCCGACGCCACCGAGGGCGTCGCCGTAGCCGAGACCGAGCGCCGCCGCGGCGCCGATCTGGCCCAGCGCCTGCCCATGGCGGTATTGGCCCGGACCTGGCAGATGCTGCTCAAGGGCCTCGGTGAGGCGCGCTTCGCGCCCAATCCCCTGGCGGCGGCCGAGATGGTTTTGGTGCGCCTCGCCTATGTGGCCGATTTGCCGGCTCCCGCCGACGTCATCAAGGCGGCCCAGAGCGACGGTGTTGAACCGGTGAGCCGGGTACCCGTGACCCCCGCGCCGACTCCGGTCCCTGTGGCGCCGACCGATAATGGCGGCGGCGGTGCCACCCAGGCGGCCCTGGCGCCGGTGTCCGAACCCACACCACAACCCGAGCCCGAACCGGAACCGGAACAACCATCCCGCCCGGAAAACTTCGAGGCGGTGGTCGACCTGGTCGAGACCATGGGCGAAATGCTGTTGCTGTCGAGCCTGCGGGCCTGCGTCCGTCTGGTTGATTTCAAACCTGGACGCATCGAGTTTCGCCCCACCGGTGGTGCCCCTGATGGACTGGCCAACGACCTTGGCGCCAAGCTCGGCCGCTGGACCGGTGAGCGCTGGATCGTCGTGGTCTCGGGCGAAGAGGGCGCGCCAACCCTCGACGAACAGGATGCCGCCGACCATGCCCGGCGTATCGCCGAGGCCGGTGACCACCCGCTTGTCGCCGCCGTGCTGGAAACCTTCACGGACGCCAAGGTGACCGACGTACGTGACCGGCCTGCGCGCGCGACCCCCAATTCCGACGGAGACGAACGGCCATGAAGAATATCGGCAAGATGATGAAGCAGGCCCAGGAAATGCAGTCCAAGATGGCCGACATGCAGGCCCAATTGGAGACCGTCGAGATCAACGGCGCCGCCGGCGCCGGCATGGTCACCGCCACCCTCACCGGTAAGGGAGAGATGCGCCGCCTCAAGATCGATCCGGTCCTGGTCGACCCTGATGACGTCGAGGTTCTGGAGGACCTGGTCATCGCCGCGGTCAACGACGCCAAGACCAAGGTCGAGGCCCATGTGGCCGAGGAGATGAAGAAACTGACCGGCGGGCTGCAGCTGCCGCCGGGTATGGAATTGCCGTTCTAGGCGGCCCATGGCGAGCCCCGAGATCGACCGCCTGATCCAGCAGCTGTCAAAACTGCCGGGACTCGGCCCGCGATCGTCACGCCGGGTCGCGCTCTACCTGCTCAAGCGCCGGGCGGCGGTGCTCGACCCGTTGGTCGCGGCGCTGGCCACGGCGGCCGAACGGGTACGGCCCTGCGCCACCTGCGGCAATCTCGACGCCGGCGATCCTTGCGGCCTGTGCCGTGACGAGCGCCGCGACGGCTCCATGATTTGCGTTGTCGAGGACGTCGCCGACTTGTGGGCGCTGGAGCGCTCGGGTTCGTTTCGCGGCCGTTATCATGTGCTCGGTGGGGTGCTCTCGGCGCTCGACGGCGTCGGTCCCGAGGACCTCCACATCGCCGGCCTGGTGTCTCGTGCCCGGGACGCCGCGGTGATCGAAGTGATCCTGGCGACCAGCGCCACGGTTGACGGCCAGACCACCGCCCACTACATCACCGACCGCCTCGCCGATTGCGCCGTCATCGTCTCGCGCCTGGCCCACGGCGTGCCCATGGGCGGCGAGCTGGAATACCTTGATGACGGAACGTTAACCGCCGCCTTGAAGGCACGGCGGACGTTTCAGGAGCCTTAGTCGCCGGTATTGTCGTCAACCAGTCGGGGGACTTCGAGGTCTTCGGCGGGACCGCTGGCCTCAAGTTGGATGTTCTCGATGCGCTCGGCCCGGCTGGTGATCTTGCCAGTTGATATCTTGATCTGGTCGATGTCCTTTGTTGCACTAGTGAAGTGCGAATCCAAACTTTTGACCCGGCCTTCAAGCCGCACGACATCCCCTATCAGCTTCAGGACTTCACTCTGGATGACGCCTGCTTGTTCGCGCATACTGGCGTCCTTGAGCACGGCCCGAACCGTATGCAATACCGCCATTAGCGTGGTCGGCGAGACGATCCATACCTTTGCCCGGTATGACTTTTCCACCACATCGGTGAAATTGGCGTGAAGCTCTGCATAGACCGCCTCGCTTGGCAGGAACAGGAACGCCGATTCAGCGGTTTCACCGGGCAGGATGTACTTCTCCGCAATGTCGTTGATATGCTTGATCATGTCCGCCTTGAAGGCGCGCTGGGCGATGATCTTGTCGGCATCGATGTCGGCATCGCGTAAGGCGCGGTAGCTTTCCAGCGGAAACTTTGCGTCAATGACGATAGCGCCGGGCGGATTGGGTAGGGTCAGCAGGCAGTCGCAGCGGCTTTTGTTGCCGAGCGTCGCCTGGAACTGGTACGCCGACGGTGGTAACGCATCGACC
>JAYGEF010000217.1:0-12789 GCA_046582535.1 Alphaproteobacteria bacterium | reverse complement strand
CAGTGTATTTAATTAATTAACTACACTGTCCCCTTAATTATATCAGGCGGTGATTTAGATGCCGCCGCGGCGGGGTCGCCGGCACCGGTTGGGCCATCGGGGCCGACACAAGCTACATGGGTACCACCGAAGAACATATTCCGGGTGGGGAATAGTTTGTTGTTGGGGTGATCGTTGAGCAAGCCATCGAGGGCCGTCGGGTCGAGGCCCGGTTCGATGCTCAGCAGGCCGCCTTCGAGATGGATGCGCGGCGCCGTCACCGCCTCCTGGAGCGGCCGATTGAAATCGAGCAGGGCGACCAACACCTGGACCATGGCCGTGCGGATGCGGTTGGAGCCACCGCTGCCCAGGGCCATGGTCCGGCCGCCGGGCGAGAACACCAGGGTCGGCGCCATCATGGACGCCATGCGCCGGTCGGCCGGCCAGGCGTGGAAGCCTTGGGGATTGACGTCCTCCTCGCCGAGCATGTTGTTGAGCATGATGCCCGTGCCCGCCGGAATATAGGCCGAGCCCTCGCCGTTGGAGACGCTGAGCGCCGCCGCGTTACCGCCGCCATCGACCACGCTGATGTGGGTGGTGCCGCGATTGGCCAACGGTGCGTTCACGACCTCATGGCGGTATTTTTCGAGCAGCCCTTCATCGAGCAGGCGCTCGGCCGCCCCGCCGTCATCGAGGCGGGCTTCGATGCGAGCCCGGCTGGTCGCCGCCATGGCCCCGGCCAGCAGGCCCAGGTGGCCGGGCCCGCCGAACGGTCCAAGGTCGGCGCCGTCGAGCAACCCGAGCGCGAAGGCGATGAGCATGCCGCCCGACGACGGCCCCGGATTGGTCGCCAGGCGATGGCCGCCGTGGTCGCGGAGCAGCGGCGCCCGCTTGATAACCCGGTAACCGGCCAGGTCGTCCAGGGTGAGGTGGCCGCCCCTGGTCAGGCAGTCATCGACCATTCGCCGCGCCAGGTCGCCCCGGTAGAACAGCGCTTCGCCTTCGCGGGCCAGGGCCTCAAAGCTGTCGGCCAGGTCAGGCATCTGATAGGTCTCGCCGCCCTGCACCAGGGCGCCGTCCTTGTTGCGGCTCTGATAGAGTGCGCGGGATTCGGGTGTCGCCGAGAAAATGTCCTCGACAACGGACAGAATGAAGGCCTGCAGGGGTTCCATGGCGATGCCGCCGCGCGCCGCCGCCGCCGCCGGTTCGACCAGCCGCTCAAACGGCAGGGAACCGAGGTCGTGGTGGATGGCAAACAGGCCCTTGACCACCCCTGGCGTGGCGATCGAGCCGAGACCGATGTGGAATTCCTGGGTTGCCGGGCCGAAGTCGGCGTGGGTGGCGTGAAAGTCGATGTCCCCGGCCGGCCGCGGTCGCTTCGGCGTCTGAGTGAAGAAATCGTAGAGCACCGGTTCGCCGCCGGCCGGGCGCGCCATCAGAAAGCCGCCGCCGCCGAGGGAAGCCAGCACCGGCTCGGACACGCAAGCCATTCACAGGCCGGCAAGGGCCGCGTCGAAGGCATTGCCGCCGTCACGCAAGACGCCGGCGGCGGCCTCGGCGGTGGCCGGATTGCCGGCGGCGACGACGCCCGAGCCTATTTCAGGTGCTCCGTGAGGCGCGGCATCATCTCGACGAAGTTGCACGGGCCGTAGCGGATATCGAGCTGGTACTTGAAGATTTCGTCCCAGCCGTCCTTGCAGGCGCCGGGCGAGCCGGGCAGGGCGAACAGGTAGGTGCCGCCGGCGACCCCTGCGGTGGCCCGGGACTGGATGGTCGAAGTCTTGATCTTGTCCCAGCTGATCATGCGGAAGATCTCGCCGAAGCCGGCGATCTCCTTCTCGTAGACGCTGTGGAAGGCCTCGGGGGTGACGTCGCGCCCGGTGACGCCGGTGCCGCCGGTGGAAATCACCACGTCGATTCCGGGATCGTCGATCCAGCGCTTGAGCTGGGCCGCGATGAGCGGGATTTCGTCGCGCACGATGGTGCGGTCGGCCAGGTTGTGGCCGGCCCCGGTCAGGCGGTCGACCAGGATGTCGCCCGACCTGTCGTCACTGGCCTGGCGGCTGTCGGAGACCGTGAGGATGGCGATGTTGACGGCGATGAAAGTCTTACTCTCGTCAATTCCCGGCATGGGCGAAATGGCTCCTGGCGGCTGGTTCCTGGGGATCATAGGCCGGCCACAGGCCGCCGGCCATGGCGTCGAGGGACGGCGCCATCTGGCCCAGCCGGGCGCGGTAGATCCACAGGTTGGTGAAAACGTGATCGATGAACTGGCGGGTCTCGCGGGCCGGCAGGGCTTCCTTGAATAGCAGCGGGTCGTCCCTGAACTCGGTGCGGCGCAGCCACTTGCGCAGGTTGCCCGGGCCGCCGTTGTAGGCCGCCACGGTCAGCAATAGATCGTTGGCGATGCCCTCGGCGCCCAGCAGATGAAGCACATATTGCTGGCCCAGCTCTATATTGAATTCAGGCTGGAAGAGGAATTCGCGGCGACTCTTGTGGATGCGGCTGTCCTTGGCGATGAACGACGCCGTGCGCGGCATCAACTGCATCAGGCCACGGGCGCCGGCATAGCTCTTGGCGCGCTCGTTGAACGCTGATTCCTGGCGCATGAGGGCGAACAATATGGCGCGGTCGACGATATAGCCGCTTTCCGGCACCCACACGGGCACCGGATAGAGCCCACCGTCATGACGCCGTCCGTCCGTGGCTGCCAGGGCGGTCGCAACCCGCAACTGGCTCGCCGGCAGGCCGATCCGCGTCGCCAGGGCGAGCATGGCCTTGGCCAGGGCCGGGCTGGTCTCCGGGCTGAGACGACGCATTTCCATCTCGGCGAAACCGGTCTGGCCGACCTCTGCGAGAGCGATGGTACGGACCACCTCGGGCATTCGCAGCACCACGTCCACATCCCTGTCAGTAAGCAGCGGCGGCTCCCAGGCGAAAACCACGTCCTGGCCCAGGGCCCGATTGGCCAGCAGGCCGTAGAAGGTGCGCGGATAATCGGCGGCGATCTTGAGATGGCGGCTGACCCGCTCCGGCCGCCGGGTGATAAGGTTGAGCCGGGCCGCCCAGTAGGCGCCGCCGGCGATCAGCGAATCGGCACCGCGCGGGGCCGTGGCGAGGCCCTCGAAGTAGCGCCGGGCGCTCTCCAGATCGCCCTGGCGATAGGCCACCAGACCGGCCACCCAATAGCCCAGGGGCGCCAGGCCCCCGGAGCGTTGGACGCTCTGCCCGGCCATGGCCAGAGCGTCATCGTCCCGGCCCCAAATAAAGAAGGCGTAGGCGATCTCGGCCCGGACGATGTCGATCTCTACCTCGTCGGCGATGCGGTTGAGCTTGGGCCCGTCCATGTGTTCGCGGGCATGGGTCAGCTCATTGCGGCGAATATGCTTGCGGATATGGGTCAGCAGGTTGATCAGGTCGCGGCGCTGGGCCCGGGTCCGCTTGCGCGGCGAAAAGTAGTCGTCGCTCGCGACCTCGTCTTCCTCGGCGACCGTGGCGCGCATGGCCGGGATCGGCTTGTGCGGTGATTTGTAGTCGGCCGGCTTGCGCCGCATGGCGAGGCGATAGATGCGCCGGGCCTGGGGGTGATCGGCGTAATCGTCGAGCCACAGCTTGAGTTCCATGTAGCTCGAGCGGTGGGCCGTGGGATGGAGATATTTCTGCGCCTGGACATGACCCAGCAGGATGGTGTTCTCAAGCTGCTCGATGAAATGGGCGGCCTTGTGCAGGTCGCCGTCCTCCTGGAGCACGAAAATTTGCCGGTAGCGCTCCACATCGGCCTCCGAGAGCACCCGGGGCAGGTTGGTCTCGTGGCCGATCGCATCGCTGCCCGGCGCCACCGAGGCGACATGGACCTCGCCGTCACCGTCGTGGGTCGCCCACGCTGGCGCGACGGCCGTGACACTCATAAAAAAGGCCCACAGCACTCGAATACCGAGACGCCGGGCCGTGGAAACACTGACCTGCATGGTTCGCCGTTATGGTTACTTTTCCATGACAATTATAAATCATGGACCGGAGGGCGGCAAGATGCGGTGGGTAGTGGCGATCAACCGCCCTCGGCGAGCCTCTCCTTGATGGCCAGCAGGTCGTGCCAGGTTTCGCGTTTTTGCAAGGGTTGGCGTAGCAGATAGGCGGGGTGGAAGGTTGGCATGGCCGGTATCGGCGCGGCCAGACCGGGGCTTGTGTAGTCGCGCCAGGTGCCGCGCAGGCGGGTGATGCCTTCGCTGCGTTCCAGCAGGGTTTTGGCGGCGACGCCGCCCACGGGCACCAGAACTTGCGGCGCCAGCAACTCGATCTGTCGCCGGGCGAAGGGCAGGCAGGTGGCGATTTCGTCCGGGGTTGGGTTGCGGTTGCCGGGCGGGCGCCAGAATACGATGTTGGTGATATAGGTATCGTCGCGGGTCAGGCCGATGGCCGCCAGCATGCGATCCAGCAGGCGTCCGGCGGGGCCGACGAAGGGCAGGCCGCGGCGATCCTCCTCGCCCCCCGGCGCCTCGCCGACGATCATCAGTTTGGCCGCGGGATTGCCGTCGCGGATCACCGTGTTGGTGGCGGTCTCCTTGAGGGCGCAGCCGTCGAAGGCCTCGATGGCCGCGTACAACGCGTCGAGACTGGCACAGGCCTGGGCGATGTCCTGGGCATTACCGGCGGCCGGTGGCGCCGGGCTGCGTTTCGCTGTTGCCGCTGCCGGTAGTGGCGCGGCTGGTTTGATATCCGGGGCTGGCGGCGGCGGCGCGACCGCCTCGGCAAAACGGTCGTGCGGGACCTCGCCGATGGCCTCGTCAGCGCCGGCATCAACATAGAATTTCAGCAGCTCGATGGGTGAGGGGGTGTCCGCCATGGCGCAATCTACCACGCGTCTTCCGCCCTCGCCAGCAGCCGGCGCCAGGAGCCGATGATTGACCAGCAACACCAAGGAGGGATACACCGGCACTAGGAATTGCGGTCGATCAGGAGAGCGGACCATGGAACGGGAATCGATGGAATATGATGTGGTGATCGTCGGCGCCGGGCCTTCGGGTCTGAGCGCGGCGATCCGCCTCAAGCAGATGGCCGAGGCCGAGGGCCGCGAGGTCAATGTCTGCGTGCTTGAGAAGGGCTCGGAAGTGGGCGCCCATATCCTGTCCGGCGCGGTGCTGGAGCCCCGCGCGCTCAACGAGTTGTTGCCCGATTGGAAGGCGCAGGGCGCGCCGCTCAACACCGCGGCCGGCGACGATCAGTTTCTGTTCCTCACCAAGACCCGCTCGATCCGCCTGCCGACGCCGCCGCAAATGAACAATCACGGCAACTACATCATCAGCCTGGGCAACGTCTGCCGTTGGCTTGGTGAGCAGGCCGAGGCCCTGGGGGTGGAAATTTATCCCGGCTTCGCCGCCGCCGAGGTGCTGTACGACGAGGCTGGCCGGGTCAAGGGCGTGGCCACCGGCGACATGGGCCTCGGCAGTGACGGCGAGCCCACAGCGCGCCACGAGCCGGGCATCGAACTGCACGCCCGCTATACGCTGTTTGCCGAGGGTTGCCGCGGTTCCCTGACCAAGACGTTGTTTGAGCGCTTCAACCTGCGCGAGGGCGTTGACCCCCAAACATACGGTATCGGCATCAAGGAGCTATGGACCGTTGAGCCGGCTCAAAGCAAGCCGGGGCTCATCGTCCATAGCGTCGGCTGGCCAGTCAGTAGCGACGTCTATGGCGGCTCGTTCCTTTATCATCTGGAGGACAATCAGGTGGCGGTCGGCTTCGTCATCGGCCTCGATTACAAGAACCCACACCTGAGCCCGTTCGACGAGTTTCAGCGCTTCAAGACCCACCCCACCGTGCGCCCGACGTTCGAGGGTGGCGAGCGCGTCGCCTATGGTGCGCGGGCCCTCAACGAGGGCGGTATCCAATCGATTCCCAAGTTGACGTTCCCCGGCGGCGCCCTGATCGGCTGTACCGCGGGCTTCCTCAACGTGCCCAAGATCAAGGGCACCCACACGGCCATGAAGTCGGGCATGCTGGCCGCCGAAACTGCGTTCGCCGCCCTGGGCCAGGACAGCGGCGAACTCGACGCCTATGAGACCGCCTTGGAATCGTCGTGGATTTACGCTGAGTTGCACAAGGTCCGCAACATCCGCCCAAGCTTCCACTACGGCTTGTGGGCCGGCATTGCCTACTCGGGCATTGATACCTATCTGTTGCGGGGCCATGCGCCCTGGACCTTCGGTCACAAGGCCGATCACCTGGCTCTCAAGGGCAAGGACGAATGCCCGGCCATCGATTATCCCAAGCCCGACGGCAAGGTCAGCTTCGACAAGAACTCATCGGTATTTCTCTCCGGCACCATGCACGAGGAAGGTCAGCCGGCTCACCTGCACCTGACCGACCAGGACACGGCGGTGGCGGTCAACCTCAATCGCTACGGCGGTCCCGAGGAACGGTTCTGCCCGGCCGGGGTCTATGAGTTCGTTGAAGGCGACGACGGCGCGCCGAAGTTGCAGATCAACTTCCAGAACTGCGTTCACTGCAAGACCTGCGACATCAAGGATCCGACCCAGAACATCAACTGGACCACGCCCGAGGGCGGCGGCGGACCGAACTATCCCAATATGTAAGGGTAACAACCCCGTGTGTCCGGATTCGGGAACATTTGAGAAATTGGCGTGTTCGACTACAATGAATGGCGCTTTTTCTATTCGAGTGGAAGGCGACTGAAATAATGGGCGCTGGGGTAAGCTGTAGCGGCGCGGCGATGGGCCGCGCCATGGTGGCGCTGTTGGCTGTGCTGTGGCTTGGCGCCTGCGCCGCCGACAAGGCCAAGCCGGTCGCCCAGGTCCAGCCGCCGGCGGCGGCGCCTGCTGCCGAGCCGGTCTACGTTCCGGTCGAACTCTACTCACCCCTGGGCGCCTATCTGGCCGGACGGCTGGCCCATAACGAAGGCGACCGCGAGGCGGCAACCAATTATTTGATGCGTGCCCTTAAGCATGACCCCGACAACGCCGACCTTCTGCGCCAGGCGTTCGTCGCGGCGCTCAGCCAGGGCACCATGACCGAGGCCATCGAAATCGCCAAACGCCTGACGGGCATCACGCCGAGTTCGTCGGTCGCCGGGTTGACCCTGGTCGTCGATGCCATGCTGCGGGGCAATTACAACGCCGCCGAAGAGCGCCTTTCGGCCCTGCCGGCCCAGGGTTACAACACCCTGCTGGTACCCATGATCGGGGCCTGGGTGGCAGTGGGTCAGAACAAACCGGCGGTTGCGGTCGACTTGCTTTCGGCGCTTGAGGACAATGATGCCTTCGCCGTCTTTCACGATTTCCATCTGGCGCTGGTCAACGACCTGGCGGGCAACCGGGAGGCCGCGGCGCGGGCCTACAAAGCCGCCATTGACGGCCAGCGCGGCGGCAGCTACCGCACGGTATACGCCTATGGCGCCTTCCTCGAGCGCAGTGGCGACGCCGACACCGCCCTGGCGCTGTACGGCGACTACCAGGCAGACAATCCGGAGAGCGTGTGGTTCGAGGCGGCCATTGCCCGGTCGGCCACAGCTGAGCCGGTTGACGCCATGGTGCGCGACGCCCGTGACGGCGCCGCCGAGGCGCTGTTCGGCGTATCCAGCGCGCTGCTTCAGGAGAACGCCTTCGAGGCGGCCATCGTCTATGCCCGGCTGGCGGTCCACCTGCGCTCCGGGTTTGACGCCGGCTACATGCTGCTTGGCGAAATTCTCGAAGGCCAGGGGGAACCGGGTTCCGCCATTGAGGCCTACGAGCATGTGTCGCGCCAGTCGCCATTGGCATGGACCGTGCGGCTCAAGATTGCCGACAATCTGGATATGCTGGACCGGATCGACGAGGCGGTGACCGCCCTGCGCGCCCTGGCGGCGGAACGGCCCAACCGGACTGATCCGCTGATCGCTCTGGCTGATCTGTTGCGCGGTAAGGAACGCTGGCTCGAGTCCGTGGCGGCCTACGACGAGGCTTTCGCGCGGATCGATGAGTTGTCGCGGCGCCATTGGCGGGCGCTCTATGCCCGGGGTATCGCCCTCGAGCGATCACGCCAGTGGGCCCGGGCCGAGGCGGATTTCCTCAGCGCCCTGGAACTCGTGCCTGACCAGCCGTTCGTGCTCAATTATCTGGGCTATTCCTGGGTTGATCAGGGGGTTCACCTGGTCCGCGCTCTCGACATGATCGAGCGCGCCGTCGATCTCCGCCCCAGCGACGGCTACATCATCGACAGCCTGGGCTGGGCCCACTACCGCATGAGCAATTTCGAGGACGCGGTGCTCCACCTGGAACGGGCCATCGAATTGCGCGCCGACGATCCCACCATCAATGATCATCTCGGCGATGCTTATTGGAAAGTCGGCCGCCTACTCGAGGCGCGATTCCAGTGGCGCCGGGCGCTCACCCTCGGTCCCGACGAAGAGGGCATGGAGGCGGCCATCAGAGAGAAGATCAAGCACGGGCTGGTGCCCTCGCCCGTCGCCGATGGCGGCAGCTAGTACCAGCACCGTCGCTGTTACCGCGCCGGCCAAACTCAACCTCTATCTCCACGTCACCGGCCGTCGCCCGGACGGCTATCACCTGCTCGACAGTCTGATTGTCTTTGCCGGCGTTGGTGACCGCCTCACGGTGTCGCCGGCCGACGATCTTAGCCTCGAACTCACGGGCCCCTTTGCCACGGCCCTGGCCGATGACTGCGACAATCTGGTGCTGCGTGCCGCCCGCCTGCTGGCTCGCGCCGGCGGCATCGACGCCCACGCCGCTATTCGCCTCGACAAGCATTTGCCCGTGGCCGCCGGCCTCGGTGGCGGTTCGGCCGATGCGGCGGCCGCTCTGTGCGCCCTGGCGACCTTATGGAGTCTGGCCCCGGACACCGATGACCTCGCCGCCCTGGCCCTCGAACTCGGCACCGATGTGCCGGTCTGTCTCGCTGGCCGGGCCACTTTTGTTGGCGGCATCGGCGAGGACATGGCGGCGCCGCCGCCCTTGCCGCCGGTTTTCGGGGTGTTGGTCAATCCCGGCGTACCGCTCTCCACCGCCGCGGTGTTCGGAGAACTGGGCGGGGTCTTCAGCGAGGCCGACCGGTTCAGCGCGGCCCCGGCCGACGCCAATGCCTTGGTGGCGCTGCTGGCGGCCCGGTCCAACGACCTCGAAGCCCCGGCCCGGCGCCTGTGCCCGGCGCTCGATCTCGCCCTGGCCGCCCTAGCCGCCGACCCCCATTGCCTGTTGGCCCGCATGAGCGGCAGTGGAGCCACCTGCTTCGGCCTGTTCGGCAACCCTGGCCACGCCGCCGCCGCCGCCAACCGTATTGGCGCGGCCCATCCCGAATGGTGGGTCGCCTCGGCGCCTTTGCTGTATGATCCGCTCGGCGACGCATGACAGTGATGGACGATTCATGACGATACTGGTAACCGGCGCGGCGGGCTTCATCGGCTCCCATGTGGCGACCCTGTTGTTGGACAGGGGTGAGGCGGTCATCGGCGTCGACAATCTCAATCCCTATTACGACGTCGCCCTCAAGGAGGCTCGGCTGGCCCGGCTCCAGGCCAAAGCCGGCTTCCTCTTCCTGCGTTTCGATCTGGCCGAGCGTGGCACCCTGGCCGAGGTTTTGGGAGACGCCGGGGTCGATCGGGTGATCCACCTGGCGGCCCAGGCCGGGGTCCGCCACTCCCTGACCCAGCCCTTCGATTACGAGCGCGCCAATGTGGCCGGCCATCTCGAAGTCCTGGAGTTCTGCTGCCACCAGGAAAATTTCGTCCACCTGGTCTATGCCAGCTCAAGCTCGGTCTACGGCGGCAACACCAAGCTGCCGTTCTCGGAAAGCGACCGGGTCGATACGCCGGTGTCGCTCTATGCCGCCACCAAGCGGTCCGGCGAGCTTATGAGCCACACCTACAGCCACCTCTACCGCCTGCCGGCCACGGGCCTGCGCTTCTTCACGGTCTACGGCCCCTGGGGCCGGCCCGACATGGCGGCGTGGATTTTTACCAAGGCGATCCTGGCGGGCCAGCCCATCACCGTGTTCAACCACGGCAATATGATGCGCGATTTCACCTATGTGGACGACATCGCCGCCGGCGTGGTGGCGGTGCTCGACGGCACGCCCAAGGATGATGGCGATACCGCGCCTCACCGGCTCTACAACATCGGCAACAACCGTTCCGAAAAACTGATGGATTTCATCGCCATCCTGGAAGACGCCATCGGCATCAAGGCCGAGAAGGAGTTCGCCCCGCTGATGCCCGGCGATGTGCCGGAGACCTACGCCGACATCAGCGCCATCGAGGGCGATCTGGGCTTTAGGCCAACCACGACAATCGCCGAGGGCATCCCCAAGTTCGTCGACTGGTACCGCCAGTATCACGGCAATTAGGCGGCGCTCTCAGGCCGCCCACCCTTACAGCAACTGCCCGCCGTCGACGGCGATATTCTGGCCGGTGATCCAGCGGGCCGGTTCCGAGGCCAGGAACACGGCGCCGTTGGCGATTTCCTCGGGCACGCCCATGCGGCCGAAAGGGATGGTGGCGACGACGCCGTCGAAGTAGTCGGGGTCGTCCTGCCGGACCTTGTCCCAGGTGCCGTCGGTGAAGAAAATCGAGCCCGGCGATACGCAATTCACCCGGATGTTCTTGGCCGCCAGGGCGGCAGCCTGGCTCCCGGTAAGGTGAATGACCGCCGCCTTGACCGCACCATAGGGCAGCGATCCCGACGACGGCCCCATACCCGAGATTGACGAGACATGGATCACACTGCCGCCCCCCGCCGCCTCGATCAGTGGCACCGCCAGGCGGGAGGCCCGGACCAAGGCCATGAGGTCGATATCGATGCTCCTGGCCCAGCCTTCCTCGTCGTCGTCCATGCCGAACCCGGACGGGTTGTTGACCAGCGCATGGACGTCGCCCAGGGCCTCATGGGCCGCCGCCATATAGGCCTCCAGCGCCGCGCTGTCGCTGACGTCGCAAGGCGCCGCGTGGACGACGCCGCCATGGCCGGCGATCTGCGCGCGGGCCTGCTCCAGGGTCTCGGCGTTACGGGCGCAGATCGACACCTTGGCGCCCTCGCGGGCAAAGCCCTCGGCAATGGCCAGGCCGATGCCCTTGCTGGCGCCGGTGACAATTACGCCCTTGTCCTTGAGTCCGAGATCCATGGTGCCGTCCTTTGTAAAAGCTGGACCGGGACTATGCAGGGGAAGCGGCAGCTTTGCCAAGGGGCAGCCGCCGCCGCTTTGATGTATAATCGCGCCCACCATGGACCAACTCCACGAACCCGACGCCACACCCGCAGCGCCCCTTGGCGAGGGACCGTTGGCGGCTGGGCGGGCGGTGATCAAGGCGGCGCTCAAGTCGTTGCCGTCGGCGCCGGGGGTTTATCGCATGATCAACGCCAAGGGCGACGTGCTCTATGTCGGCAAGGCCAAGAACCTGCGCAAGCGGGTGGCGAGCTACGCCACTATGGGCATGCTCTCGACCCGAATTCTTCGCATGGTGGCGCAAACCGCGTCCCTCGAAGTGGTGGCGACCCACACCGAGGTTGAGGCCCTGCTGCTCGAGTCCAACCTCATCAAGCAGTTGCGGCCGCGCTACAACATCCTGCTGCGCGACGACAAGTCGTTCCCTTACATATTGGTCACCGGCGACCATGAATGGCCGCGCATCACCAAGCATCGCGGTGCCCGCAAGCGCGCCGGCGAGTATTTCGGGCCGTTCGCCTCGGCCGGGGCGGTGAGCCAGACCGTCGGCGCCTTGCAGCGCGCATTTCCTCTGCGCTCGTGCTCCGACAGCGTGTTTTCCAGCCGTACCCGGCCGTGCCTACAATACCAGATCAAGCGTTGCACCGCGCCCTGCGACGGACGCATCGGCGCCGCCGATTACGCCGCCATGGTCGGCGAGGTCACCGACTTCCTGTCGGGCCGCAGCCGCCAGGTTCAGGACAGCCTGTTGGCCCGCATGGAGGCGGCCAGCGAGGCCCTGGAGTTCGAGACCGCGGCGGTGTTCCGCGACCGTATTCGGGCCCTGGCGCAAATCCAGGCCAAGCAGGAGATCAACGTCTCGTCGGTCGATGCGGCCGATGTGGTGGCGGTGCATCAGGACGGCGGCCAGTCCTGTGTCGAGGTGTTTTTCTTCCGCGCCGGCCAGAACTTCGGCAACCGGGCCTATTTCCCGGTCCATACCGGGGCGGTCGATCCGGGCGAGGTGCTGACCGCCTTTCTCGGCCAGTTCTATCAGAACAAGCAGGCGCCCAAGCTGGTGCTGATCAGCCACCCTCTGGCCGAGCAGGACCTGGTCGAGCAGGCACTGGGCGTCAGCGCCGGCCATCGGGTGCATCTGCTGCGGCCCCAGCGCGGCGCCCGGCGCAAGCTGGTCGAACACGCGGTACTGAACGCCCGCCTCGCCCTGGCGCGAAAAATGTCCGAGAGCGCCGCCCAGCTCAAGCTGCTCGACGGCCTGGCCAATCGCCTGGGCCTCGAAGCGGCGCCCCGGCGCATCGAGGTCTACGACAACAGCCATGTCTCGGGGACCAATGCGGTCGGCGGTATGATCGTCGCCGGGCCCGGCGGCTTTGTCCGCAACGCCTACCGCAAGTTCACCATCAAGGGGGTCGCCGACGGCACCATCACGCCGGGCGACGACTACGCCATGATGCGCGAAGTGCTGACCCGGCGCTTCACCCGGCTGCTCAAGGAGGCCTCGGGCCGCGACGATGAGAACTGGCCCGACCTGATCATCATCGACGGTGGCCAGGGCCATCTCTCGGTGGCCAGCGAAGTCTTCGCCGACCTCGGGGTCAGCGATGTCGCCCTGGTATCCATCGCCAAGGGCCCCGACCGCAA
>JAYGEF010000110.1:0-1910 GCA_046582535.1 Alphaproteobacteria bacterium | reverse complement strand
GCATCGGTCAATTCGACGCCTGAATGGGCGCGCACGAACAGCCGCCGACCGAATTTCTCCTCGAGGGTCTTGATCCGCGCGCTCACCGTCGACTGGGTCACGTTGAGGTTGTCGGCCGCCCGGTTGAAGTTTCCGCAGGTGGCGATTTCGAGGAAGGTTTTGATGTGATCGAGGTTCATGGCCAAACAATCGATACTATCGAAATTTTCGATAGTATCGACCAAAAATGTTGATTTTCAAATCTCATTATGGACGTCAGATTGGCGCTGTGGAGCGTCCAGTACACCGAGGTTCGAGCCGCCATGCACGTCCGTTACCCGATCGGTCTACAACGCTTCAGGGCGCCGGGCGCCAATGCTTTTGCGATCCTGTTCACCATCGAGTCCCTGGCTCGGGCATTGCTGGTTTCTATTATTCCGCTCGACGCCATGGCGCTGCTCGACGGCGACGTCCAGAATGTCAGTATCCTGTTCTTCGTGGTGGGTTTCGTTGGTCTCGCCGGAAGCTTCGCCGTGCCCTGGTTGGTCCGGCGTACGGCGCAGCGCTGGGTCTATACGTTCGGCGCCGTTTTATTGATCGGCTCGAGTGTGCTGTTCAGTTTTGGAGCGCTGTCGACGCAAATTATGGGCATGGCCGTGCGTGTCCTTGGCGTGGTCAGCATGTCGATATGCGTCAACCTCTACATCATGAGCCATATCTCACGGCGCGACTTCAGCCGTGTCGAGCCCAAGAGAATATTCTACGCGGCGGGCGCCTGGACAGTCGGACCGGTGCTCGGGGTTTACCTGGCCACTGAAGTGGCGATCTGGGCGCCCTACGCCCTAAGCGCGGTGTTTGGGGGACTCATGCTGGTCTATTTCTGGTTTCTCAAGCTGACCGACAGTCCGGCCTTGGCGCAACCCGCCGAAGAGATACCCAAGCCGTGGGAGAATGTTACCGGTTCATGGCTCAGCCGCGCCTCGTCCTCGCCTGGATTATCGTCGTCGGACGCAATGGCTGGTGGGGAATGTTCTTTATCTACACGCCGATTTATGCGCTGCAGTCGGGCTTTAGCGAGGTTGCCGGTGGCTTCCTCGTCTCCATCGGCAACGGATTCCTGTTCCTTATACCGTTGTGGGCCTGGTGTGCCCGGCGCTACGGTTTGCGCCGCGTACTCATCGCCGGCTTTGCCGGCTGCGGCGCGGCGACGGTCGTGGCGGCCTACCCCTTGGGCGTGCCGTGGATCGGGCCCGCGTTGCTGCTTATTGCGTGTTTCAGCATAACGATTGTCGACGGCATCGCTTCCGTTCCGTTCCTGCTCGCCGTCAAACCCCGGGAACGGACCGAGATGACGGCGGTCTACGCGACCTACCGGGACGTCGGCGAGTTGGCGCCGCCGGGTGTCTTCTCACTGTTGCTGAAAGTCTTCGAATTGCCCGCCGTGTTTGTCGCCGGCGGCGTCGGAATATTCGCTCTCGCCATGCTTTCACGGAAGCTGCACCCACGCCTGGGTATGCTCCGCTCGCCGAGTCAGTAAGCGAGCCGAATTCTCCCAGGTTTGCCTTGCCGAATAGCACAGTCTAGAAAGAGTGCCCGGCGGCCGGTGCGAATTTGGAGTGACAGACGTGAATGACGCGACAACGATGAATCGGGCGTGGTGGGACAAGGTTACCCCCCAGTACACCGCCAGCCGGTTCTATGATGTCGAAGCTTTCCTCGCCGGCAAATCGACCCTCGGGTGGGTCGAACGTGACGCCGTTGCCGACAATTTGGCCAAGGACGGCTTGTTCTATTTCCTCGATCACCACCCCATGGTGTTCATGCTGGAAGGCATCGATGACCGCGGCGAGCCACGCATTGTCCATCCCTATATCAATCAGGGCTTCGAGCGCAACGGGCTGACCGTCCGGGAAATGCGCGAGTATCCGTTC
>JAYGEF010000099.1:0-2329 GCA_046582535.1 Alphaproteobacteria bacterium | reverse complement strand
CGTGTGCTCTTCCGATCTAGCGGCGCCGGCCGAAACCAGCGACCGCCAGTCCGGTGATTTGATGGGCGCCATTCTCGATTTTCCCAAGCCGGTGGTCGCCGCCGTGTCCGGCTACGCGGTGGGCATCGGCACCACCATGCTGTTGCACATGGATCTGGTTTACGCCGACGAGACCGCCATATTCCGCACGCCGTTCGTCGATCTCGGCCTGACGCCGGAGTTCGCCTCGACTCAGACCCTACCGCGTCTGGCGGGCTACCAACGGGCCGCCGAGATGCTGTTGCTAAATGCCAAGATCGACGCCCAGGCGGCTCTCAAAATGGGCCTGGTCAATGCCGTACTGCCGGCCGGCCAGTGCCTCGCCCACGCCCGTGGGGTGGCCCGTGCTCTGGCCGCCAAGCCGCCGGCGGCGCTACGCGAAACCAAGGCCCTCATGCGCGCTATGCCGGAGTCGGATGCTGAACGCATGGCGCGGGAGAACAAGGTGTTCGAGGTTCGCCTGCAAAGCCCCGAGCTGAAGGAAGCCGTCGCCGCCTTCCAGGAAAAGCGCGCGCCGGACTTCTCGCGCTTCTAGCCGTCTTTCACCATGACCAGGCCGTCGGCGGCGAAGGCGCCGTCGGGGGTGCACAGGATGGGGTTGGCGTCGGCCTCGGTGATGAGGTCGCCAAGTTCATGGGCCAGCACCGAGAAGCGGGCCAGGGCGGCGGCCACCGCATCGATATCCGCGGCCGGCTTGCCGCGCAGGCCGTCGAGCAGCTTGCGCCCGCGTAACCCGTCGATCAGACGCCGGGCCGCGATCTCGGAGAACGGCGGCATGGCGACCTTGCGGTCCTCGAACAGCTCGATCAGCACGCCGCCCGTGGCGACCATGACCAGAGGGCCGAATTGTTCGTCGTTGATAATGCCGAAGGACAATTCGGCGGTGGCTTCCATCATGCGCGAGACAAGAACCCGGGGGCCGAGCCGCCCCTGGAGGTCGCGGTAGGCGGCGAGCGCCGCGGCCTCACTGGCGAGGCCGAGATGGACGCCGCCGACATCCGATTTGTGGGCGATGCCTGGCTCGGCGGTCTTCAGCACCACCGGAAAGCCGATGGCGCCCAGGGCTTCGCTGAGTTCCGCCTCGCTGGTCACCACCCGGTGCTCGGGCACGGCGATGCCGAAGTCGGCGAACAGGGACAGGCTCTCGGCCTCGTCGAGATTGTTGCCGGTGGCAAGCCGCGCCCGCCATGACGCGACAACGTCGTCGGCCGGGGCGGGCAGCGGGGTTGAGCCGTGGCGCGCCTGATAGTCGCGATACCAGAACAGCGCCCGCACCACTTCCATGGCGGTATCGATGCCGTCGATAATCGGCATGCCCGCGTGGACCCGCGCCAGCACGGCTTCCGGCAGCACGCCGGCCACGGGCTGAACAATAAACGCGGGCTTGGTGGTTTGCGCCGCTGTCCGCTCGATGGCTCCGATCATGTCGGCCATACCCTCGTGGCCGCTGGAATAATCGCCGCAGTACATTCCCGCCGCGGTGTCGGGATCATTGATCAGCGCCGTGTAGCAACCTTCCACCATCTCGAGCCAGTTCTGGCCGGTGGCCCACAAATCGACTGGATTAACCGCCTCGAGCCCGTATTCAAGATGGCTGGCCAGTACCGCGGTGGTCTCTTCGGCGATGTTGGCGTAGCGCACGCCGTAGCCATGGGCCGTGTCGATGGCTAGGCCACGCGAGCCGCGGGAGTCGTGGAGGCTGATTAGTCCACCCTCGCCGGCCCGCTTGCCGGTGGCCAACACCTGGGCGGTGCCGGTCAGTTCGGCCACGCTCGACGCGCGGATGACGCCGTAGTGATCGAACAAGGCGTCATAGGCGGCGTCGTTGCCGGCCAGGGCGCCGGAATGGGTCTTGGCCATGGCGGCGCTGCGCTCGGTGCGGCCGATCTTGATGGCGACCACGGCGATGTCCCGCTCCCGGGCCTTTTCCAGGGCGGCGACGAAGAGTTCCGGGTCGCGCACGGTTTCGAGGATCATGGCCACCGCCTTGGTCGACGGCATATCGACCATATAGTCCAGGTAATCGGCGGCGTTGACGTTGAGTTCCTGGCCGGCCGAGACCGCCAGGTTGTAGCGCATGCGCGGCTCACTGCCGGCGATAGTCAGAAAGATTGCCCCGGAATGGGAGATGAATGCCACATTGCCCGGCGGGTGGGGGTCGCTGCGGCACCAGTTGGTGTGGATTCGGTTCTCGAAGTTGTAGAATCCCAGGCAGTTGCCGCCGCACACCAGCAGTCGGGCCTCGTTGGCCATGGCGGTCAGGCGCTCGACCAGCCGGGGCTCGCTATCG
>JAYGEF010000423.1:0-4930 GCA_046582535.1 Alphaproteobacteria bacterium | reverse complement strand
TATTGGTCGAAGTGGCGGCGGATGGGGATCAGTAGCCCCCACAGGGAAATATGGTCGGGCACGCCGGGAAAGCCCACGGCACCGAGGAATATGGCGTCGTGATTACTGATCCGGTCGAGGCCGTCCTCGGGCATCATGCGGCCGGTCGCCTGATAGGTCTCGCAGCTCCAGTCGAAGTGGTCCCAGGCGAAATCGATGCCGAATTTGGCGCCGACCGCGTCGAGCACGCGAATGCCCTCGGGCACCACTTCCTTGCCGATGCCGTCGCCGGGAATGACGGCGATGCGGTGTGTGGTCATTGGTCTTTATCCTGTTGGTGTGCCGGGCTCGCCCAGGTCCCAATACAATCCGGTCATGAGTTCGAGGGCCTGGCGGGTGGTGGCTTCGAGAATGTGCTCGTTGGGCGCGTGTTGCGAGCACGACGCGTAGGAGTGGGTCACCCAGATTGTCGGCAGGGCGAGCAACTCGGAAAACACGTCGTTGGGCAGGGAGCCACCGAGATTGGGCAGCACCGCCGTCTGCTGGCCCGTGGTGGCGTCGATGGAACGCACTGCCCACTGGGCCCAGGGATGGTCGGGATCGAGGCGGGTGGCCATCATGTGGTCCGGTTCAGGGGTAATTTCGACCATGGCGAAGCCTCGGTCGTCGAGGCGACGGCGCAGCGCCGGCATAAAACTATCGACATCGCATGGCGGCACCCAGCGAAGTCCGCAATGGGCCGAGGCGCGCGGCGGTACCGCATTGACCGGGTGGTCCGGATTGCCGGTCTTGAAGGCCAGCACCTCGAAGGAGTTCCAGGCGAAGACTTTCTCGGCGGCGCTGAGGCCCGGTTCGCCCCAATCCGGATCGATTTCCGGGGCCTTGTCGCCGCCGTCGATTTCCAGTCCGGCGACCGCGTGGCGCACGGAATTGGGGATCGCCGGTGGCCGCCACTCGGGTATGAGGATTTCGCCGCTGGCGCTTGTCAGGCTGGCGATGGCATGGGCCAGAATGATGCCGGGATTGGCCAGCAGGCCGCCCCAGTTGCCGGAATGGTGGCCGCCCTCACGCAGATCAACGGTCAGCTCGAACCCGAAGGTGCCGCGCGAGCCGAGAAAGATGGTCGGCCGGTCCGGCGCCAGACGGGGCCCGTCGGATGCGATAAAGACATCGGCGGCGAAGCGCTCGCGCTCAGCTCCGCAGAACTCACGCAGCCCCGGTGAGCCGGCCTCCTCGCTGGTTTCGATCAGCACCACCGCGTTGAACCCAAGGTTGCCACGTTCCGCTAGAACCGCGCCCATGGCGGCCAGGTTGATGCTGTGCTGGCCCTTGTTGTCAGCGGTGCCGCGGCCGTACCAGCGCTCACCCTGCTTGGTCAGGGTCCAGGGATCGAGACCGCCCTGCCACTGGTCGTCGTAGCCCAGCACCACATCGCCGTGGCCGTAGCCCATGACCGTGGGCAGATCGTCGCCGTCGTGACGCTCGGCCACCAGAAACGGCCCGCCGCGTTCGATGGGGTTATCGAAGGTCCGGCAGGTGAAGCCCAGGGCCTCGAAGCCGGGCTGCATTTCCTCGCGAAGATAGCGGTGCAGCTCATCGCGGCGGTCAGGGCGCTGGCTCTCCGTATGGATTGCCACGCGGCGCGCCAGATCGGCGAAGAATCCGCCGCCGTCGAAATGCTCGCCGATCCGCGCGATGGCGGCAGAACGGCTCATGCCGCCGGCTTGATCCCGAGGATTTCCCGGGCCCGGGCCGGCTCGACCGGCTCGGCGCCCTGGTCGCGGATGATCTCGACCGCCCTGTCGACCAGCTTGCCGTTGGTGGCGAATTCACCCTTGGCCATATAGAGATTGTCCTCGAGGCCGACCCGCACGTTGCCGCCAAGCTCCACCGCCGTACCGGCCATGGGGAACTGCTGACGGGAAATCCCGAAGGCGCTCCACTTGGTGCCCTCGGGCAACAGGCTCTTGAGGAACGTCATGGCGTCGACGCTGGCCGGCGAGGCATAGGGAATCCCCAGGCAGAGCTGGAACATGGGCGGCGCGTCGACCAGCCCTTCCTTGATCAGCTCATGGGCGAAGATGATATGGCCGGGCTCGAACACCTCGATCTCGGGCTTGACCCCGGCGGCCTGGATGCGCTTGGCCATGCGGCGCAGGTGATCCGGCGTGTTCATGAATACGTTGGTGCCGAAATTGAAGGTGCCGACGTCGAGACTGCAGATCTCCGGGCGCAGCTCCTCCACATGGGCGACTCGCTTCTCGGGTTGCCAGTAGGTCATGCCCGGGGCCGACACCGACGGGTCGTCGGCGCTTGGCGAATAGCGCCCGCCGAAGCCGGTGGTCAGGTTGATCAGCACGTCGCTGCCGCTGTCGCGCACCCGCTCGACCACTTCGCGGTAGAGTTCGACATTGCCCCGCGGCATGCCGGTCTCGGGATCGCGCACATGGACATGGACGATGGCGGCGCCGGCGGCGCGGGCCTCAAGGCAGGTGTCGGCGATCTGGGCCGGCGTAATCGGGTAATCGGGATGCTTGTTGTGGTTCTGGTGACCGCCGCTGACGGCGCAGGTGACGATTACTTCTTGTGACATGGGTTTCATTCCTCTTCCCGATTAATTTGGCCCCCGAACCTACGCCCGGCGGTCGGTCCGGGCAACTGCTGTCTGGCTGTTGCAATGGCGAACCTGCTACCATGGCCACGGCGCAAATCACCATAATGGAAGCGGTTTTGGAGTCGACGATTGTTCAGTGAGATTCCGGCACCGTACTTTGCCTTGGTCGCGGCGATACTCTTCGCCATCGGGGTCCAGTTCCAGCATCTTGGATTGGCGCAAGTCGGGTCGCGGTCCGGCGCCGCCATATCGATCTTCTCGTCCATGGTGCTTTATTGGCTGGTCGCGCCGTGGATGCTCGACGGCGCCCACTGGAGCCATCCGGCGGTGTTTCTGTTCATCGCCATCGGGCTGTTCCGCCCGGCCCTGTCGGCCAATCTGGCGGTCGCCGGCATGCGCTATCTCGGCCCTACGCTGGCAACCACCTTGAGTTCCGTCTCGCCCGTATTCAGCGTCGCCCTAGGGGTGCTGTGGCTTGGCGAGGTGCTCAACTGGGAGACGGCGCTGGGCACCGGCGGGATTATCGCGGCGGTGGTCATGCTGACCAGACGGGACAGCAAAACTCCTGTTACCTGGCCTCTGTGGGTGCTCGGCCTGCCGGTGGCCGCGGCGGCGGTGCGCTCGATCGGCCATGTGTTGTCGAAAATCGGCATGGAGAGCATCCCCGACCCCTATTTTGCCGGCCTGGTGGGGTTCACCGTATCGACCATGGTGATGCTGGTGGTCCAAAAGCTGAAGCCCGAACCCCAACGTATCCAGTGGCGCAGCCGCGAGCCCTACTGGTTCGTGCTCGGCGGCGCGACCATGGGGATCGCCCTGATGTGTCTCAACACGGCACTCATGCGCGGCGAACTCATCACCGTGATCCCCATCGTCGCCACCTCGCCGGTGTTCACCATGCTGTTGAGCATCTATGTGTTTCGCCGCGAGAAACTGACGCCGCGCATCATTCTCGCCATCCTGGTGGTGGTGCCGTCGGTCATCTTCATCGCGCTTAGCCGGTAGCGAATACCAGCTCGCTGGTGAAGCCGGTTGCCGTCTCGAAGCGGTGGATGCGGTAGGCCGGGCAGGCGGCCATGGCTTCGGGAAAGTCGCCGAAGCGCAGGTCAACGGCCACTGACGGCTGGGTGCTGACCGGGACGCCGCCGATCACCGCGGTGCCGAGCCGGTGAGCGTGGCCGCAGAAGATGTGAATCAGTTGGCCATGGCGGCCGACCACCGCCGCCAGCTCGTCCGCCGCCGCTCGGCGGGTGTATTGAAACGGCACGGACGCGCCGGCCACGTCGAATGGCGGATGATGCAGAATGATCGCCGTGGGCGTATCGGGCGCCGCCGCCAGCATGGCGTCGAGGGCGGCCAGCCGGGCAGCACAGAAATCGCCCTTGTTGCTGCCGTCGTCGCTCAGGCTGTCCATGGCGATCAGACGGACCGGGTGGTCGTCCACCGCATAGGGCACCACCGCATCGCGACCGTCGCGGTTACCCGGCGTGGTGTAGAGCGGCATGGCCAGTGCCGCCATGATTTCGTGGGCGTGGGCGAATGCCGCGGGATCGCCGGTATGGGTCATATCGCCGGTGTGAATGACCGCATCGGGCAGGGGGTCGAGCCGCGAAATATGCTCAACGCAGCGTCGCAGGTCGTCGGCCCGCGCGTGACCAATGGGCGCGCTGTCTTCAGGCACTAGAATATGGCTGTCGGTTATCTGGGCGAGAATCATGGTGCCCGAACTTTATCCGACGGGCTTGCGCAGGTATATCACCCATGAGCCCGGCCGTGTCTCATGTTCGCGGCGGTCATAGCGCTCGAACCCGAGCCGCTCATAAAACGCCACATTCTCGGCCATCTGCTCATTGGTATAGAGCGCGATGCATTGATATTCGCTGTCGCGGGCGTGGTCCTCGGCGAAGGCCATGAGCCGGCGGCCGAAACCCTTGCCCTGAAGCGCCGGGCGGACCGCGATACTATAGATCAGCAGATGGTCGGGTTCCGGAATCAGGACGAGAACGCCAGCCAGGGTGTCGCCATCCAGCACCACCCAAACACGGCGTTCCGCGATGAGTTCCCCATAGTCCGCGACCATGGGCTTGGGTTCGTAGCCGAGACGCTCGGCGAAAACCGCATAGGCCGACCGGCTGCACGCCCTGACGGCGGCATTGTCGGCGGCCTCGGCGGGCCGGATGATCGGTTCGGTCATGGCTGCGGTCCGGGCTCAGGGCGCCACGTAGGTAACTTCGTTGCCGCCGGAGTCGATGCGGCCGTTGCGGTCCCACCACCGAGTACGCTCGCCGTCTATGGCCAGGTACCAGCAGCCGTCGCTGTCGGTGCCATCGAGATCGG
>JAYGEF010000410.1:0-2031 GCA_046582535.1 Alphaproteobacteria bacterium | reverse complement strand
TCAGCCTCGGCGGTACGGCGACCTATAGTTTGACTGTTTTGCCGCTGAGCGATGGCGGCGGCCTGATCATCGGCAGCGAGCCACGCTAGAGCGAAACCTGCGCGACGCCCTGATCGATTCGCGCCAGCGCTACAAGGATTTCGTCCAGTGCTCGAGCGATTTTGCCTGGGAAACCAACAGCAGTGGCCAGTTCGTTTTCGTTTCGCCAGGCGGCGCCTTGGGTTACCCGGCCAAGCAACTGACCGGCCTCGACCCCCGCGACCTGGTTCACGAGCGCCATCAGGATTCGGCACCCTTGCCGTTCCACAGCGTTGAGCCCTGCGACGCAAGGCTGGTATGGCTCCGCTCATCCGATGGCGCGCCCGCGCATCTTGAAATATCCAGCCTGCCGTTGTTCGGCGACGGCGGACAATGGGTCGGGGTGCGCGGCGTTTGCGGTGACGTGACAGAGGCGTGGCACCGCGACCGGGCGCTCAATCAGGCGCGTCACCGCGAACGTCTGGTCGCCGGTATAGTCAACTCGATCCGTGACGGAGCCGATCCGGAGAAAATTCTGGCTCTTACCGCCAGTGCCACGCGCGAGGCGCTGGATGCCTCATTTTGCGCCATTTACCGCAGGGGCGATAACGGTAAGCTGTTGCGCGGGGTGGCCTATGGCGAAAACATCGGTCACACCCTGATCGAGCAACTCGATGAGCGGATCAACTGGCTCGACGGCGAATCCAAAGTGGCCGAGCTGCCGCTCGACAATTATCGAGTCCTCACCGCCGCAGCGCGCCATCGCCAGACGATCAACGGTGCCATTTGTGTGGCCCGCACCGCTGCCGATGAGCCGTGGAGCGACGATGATCGCGCCCTGGTCGATGGCGTTGTCGGCCAGCTTGGGGCATCGCCATCGAACAGATCGCCACCCACGACGCGCTCAAGGAACTATGGCGTACCGACGAGTTGACCGGGCTGAAGAATCGCCGGGCATTCATGGATTGCCTCACCCGCCGACACAAGCACGCCATGCGCACCGGCCGGACGTCGGCGTTGCTGTTTGCGGATCTCGATAATTTCAAGATGGTCAACGATGTCCATGGCCACCAGCGCGGCGATGAAGTTCTCATCATGCTGGCCGAATTGCTTGACCGTTCGGTCCGCGAAGCCGACGTTACCGCGCGGTTCGGTGGCGATGAATTCGCCGTATGGCTCGACGAAATAAGCGGAGCCGACGCCATTGCCAAGGCGTCTCTCATGATCGCGGCCAACCAATCTCTCGAAGCCCATTCGGGCAGCCCGGACTACCCGGTGCGGCTGTCGATCGGTATCGCGGCTTTCGATCCGGCATCGGGCGAGACCCTGGAGGCGTTGCTCGCCCGGGCGGACGCCGCCATGTACGAGGCGAAACACGGCGGCAAGGGCACCTACGCGTTGGCGCCGCCCGCCAACACGACGAATCAGGAGGAGGCGACTTCGTGAGTGGATTGCTGGATCGGGTCTTTGGCAGCAGCGGCAGCGCCGCTGCCAGCGTGAGTTATGACGAGTCCAAGGTGCTCGCCGCCGACCACGACGGTGAGCATCGCCGCACCCTGGCGGCGCGCAGCGACGTCAAGCCCGAGGTGCTTTACTATCTGGCCGCTGACGAGCTGTCCTCGGTGCGGCGCGAGATCGCCGCCAACGAAAGGGCCCCGCGCCAGGCCGACCGGCTGTTGGCCGAGGATGTGGATGACGAAGTGCGCTGTGATCTAGCGCGCAAAATCGGTCGCATTGCGCCCGATCTCAGTCAGGACGCCCAGGACCAGATCCGGGAACTGACCTTCGAGGTTCTCGACATTCTGGCTCATGATCAGTTGCCTCAGGTGCGCCAGATCATCGCCGAGGAAATCAAGCGGTCGGATTCGGTACCCCGGGCGATCATCCAGCGTCTCGCCCGCGATCTCGAGCTCACCGTCGCGGCGCCGGTTCTGGAATACTCGCCTCTGCTCAGCGACGAAGACCTCATCGAAATTATCGAGAGCGATTCGGTCCAGGGTGCGCTCAGCGCGA